>CAJWVX010000113.1 GCA_913048175.1 uncultured Flavobacteriales bacterium
TCTAAAGTATTGTTTATTATTAAAACAGTCTTAGTTTTTATGTCCCAGCTAAGTTAGCAACTCCAGAAACAGGAAGAAGCTATTACACCCACAAACGAATCAGGAGCGCTTACAGAAGCCTAAAAAGCAATTTACCTTGGTTGGTTTACTTGGTATGATTATATCGAATTAAACATCCCAAATATGACCAATGCAATTGATGGCCATTTTGCAGATTTAAAGAATAAGCTTAGAAATCATAATGGACTATCTATGGAAAGAAAAATAAAGTTTATTGATGCTTTTTTAAAGGTATAAAAGCCATAATCTTACAGCCTTATTTTTGTCCACTTGGAAATATTTACTCAAAAACAGCCTTAATTTTGTCTATTAAGCCAAAAATTATTTTTACTGGAAATTATTATAATAAAGAAGTTATAGATTTAGATATAATAGGATTGTCTAATGGTTTTTATATGTTGTATATTGAAAATGATGATTCAAAATCTGTATTCAAAATTGTAAAAGAATAAAACGATTTGCCAACAATTTCTATATTTCATTATTTTGGTTGATTACTCTATCTTTGGTTTCAATAACACGAAAACATAGATTGGGCGTTCTACAACACTAAATTCAACAACTCAGGTTTATCGTTTAGATACTCACCGAGTATTCCTTTAGCAGCCATTCGTTGTTTTAGAGGTTCTAAATCTTCTTTACTTTTTAGCACTAAGCCAATTACAGCAGGAGCTTTTTCTCTGTTGTGTTTTTTAGAAAACTCAAAAAAGGTAATGTCATCATCCGGGCCTAAAACATCAGTTACAAACTCTTTTAAGGCACCAGATCGTTGCGGAAAGCTAACGATGAAATAATGTTTTAACCCTGTATACAATAATGCTCGTTCCTTAATCTCTTCCATCCGAACAATATCATTATTACTTCCGCTTACCAAACAAACTACATTTTTGCCTTCTATTTTATCCTGAAACTGATCTAACACAGCCAAGGTTAATGCTCCAGCAGGTTCTACCACTATTGCATCTTTATTGTATAATTTTAAAATGGTATCACAGATTTTACCCTCTGGTACGGTAACCATTTCATCCAAATTTGCTTTACAAATTTCAAAATTTAAATCCCCTACTCGCTGCACCGCTGCTCCATCAACAAACTTATTAATGTTCTCTATTCTGGTATTAATTCCTGCAGTAATAGAAGTGCTCATAGATGCTGCTCCTTCTGGCTCTACTCCTACAATTAGTGTATTTGGTGATAATTCTTTAAAAACAGAAGAAACTCCTGCAGCCAAACCTCCTCCTCCAACAGGAAGGAATAAATAATCTATAGGTTCTTCAGTTTGCTCTAATATCTCTAACGCAATAGTTGCTTGTCCTTCTATCACTTTCTCATCATCAAAAGGCGGAATAAAAGTCCTATTATTTTGAGTACAATAGGCTTTTGCTGCAGTTTGCGCATCATCAAAAGTATCGCCAACCAATTGTATTTCAACAAAATGGTCACCAAACATATTGACTTGATCAATCTTTTGCTGAGGGGTTGGTGTTGGCATAAAAATAACCCCATTTACCTTTTTCTTTTTACAAGAATAAGCTACTCCTTGGGCGTGATTACCAGCACTTGCACAAACCACGCCTCTACTCAATTGCTCGCTAGATAAGCTATTAATTTTATTAAAAGCTCCTCTAATCTTATAAGATCTTACTTGCTGTAAATCTTCTCTTTTTAATAATATTTTTGCATTGTGCTCTTTAGATGCATTAAAGTTTTCCATTAAAGGAGTAACTGCTGCCACATTTTTTAAATTGGCAGCAGCAGTTTTAATATCTTCTAATTTGGGGAAATACATTGTGTTATTTTATAAAGGTTTTAAAATCCTTCGATAATACTTCGACATGCTCAGTATGGCATCTAAGGGCAAAAAATCACTTTTTTTTCGATACAAAACCTTTTCAAGGTTTCATTCAAACTGACAGATATTTTTTGTTATTAGTTTAGTTTTTGCATTGCAGTCATTGATTCTCTTAACTTCTCCCCTATAATTTCTATAGGATGAGTTCTAATTGCTTTGTTAATGGCTATCAATTCTAAATTATCTACCTCATTATTTGTTGAGAAAACTTTACCAATCATATTTTGATCAACACCTTTCATAAAATCAGCCAATAAAGGTTTACAAGCATGATCAAACAAATAACAACCGTACTCTGCAGTATCAGAAATTATACGGTTCATTTCATACAATTTCTTTCTTGCAATAGTGTTGGCGATTAAAGGTGCTTCGTGTAAAGATTCGTAATACGCAGATTCTGCTTTTACTCCTGCAGCAGTCATTGTATCATAACACAGCTCTACTCCTGCTTTAGCAAAAGCTAACATTAAAGTTCCATGATCAAAAAATTCTTGATCAGTAATATTATCAGTTGTAATTGCTGTTTTTTCAAAAGCTGTTTCTCCAGTTTGTTTTCTCCAAGTCAATAATAAATCATCATCATTACTCCAATCAACCATCATTCCTTTAGAGAAGTTTCCAGTCATAATATCATCCATATGTTTTTGAAACAAAGGAGTCATAATTACTTTTAATTCTTCTGCTTGCTTAAACACTTCAATTTTAGCCGGATTAGATAATCTATCCATCATATTAGTTAAACCGCCATGCTTCATAGCTTCTGTCAACGCTTCCCAACCATATTGCACCAACTTGGCTGCATAATTTGGATTCACTCCATTTTCTACCATCTTATCAAAAGATAAAATAGAACCAGTTTGAAGCACTCCACAAAGAATTGTTTGCTCTCCCATTAAATCTGATTTTACCTCAGCAACAAAAGAAGAATTTAAAACTCCTGCTTTATGTCCACCAGTTGCAACAGCATAAGCCTTAGCTAATGCAAAACCTTCGTTCTTAGGGTCGTTTTCTGGATGAACAGCAATTAGAGTTGGAACTCCAAAGCCTCTCTTATACTCTTCTCTAACCTCTGAACCCGGAGATTTAGGAGCCATCATTATTACCGTAATGTCTTCTCTAATTTTCATCCCTTCTTCAACAATATTAAAACCGTGAGAATAAGATAATGCTGCTTCGTTTTTCATTAAAGGCATTACTTCAGAAACAACAGGTGTATGTTGTTTATCAGGAGTTAAATTAATTACCAAGTCAGCTGAAGGAATCATTTCAATATAAGTTCCTACCTTAAAGTTATTCTCTGATGCGTTTAAATACGATTGTCTTTTCTCATCTATTGCTCCTTGACGTAAAGTGTAAGAAATATCTAAACCAGAATCTCTCATATTTAAACCTTGGTTTAAACCTTGAGCACCACAGCCAATAATAACTATCTTTTTTCCTTTTAATGCGTCTACTCCTTCAGAAAAATCTGAAGCTTCCATAAAGTCACATTTACCCAATTGTTCTTGTTGTTGTTCTTTTGATAATGTGTTGTAATAATTTTCCATTTTATTTTCTATTAAAAAGTGTCTCTTCGAGTGTTCCGAATTCATTTCGTAATTAATCGAGAAGCACTTTTTGTATTAAAATCATTTGTTATCGAGACTTGCCTTTTCTTGTGAAATATCCTTCGACAGGCTCAGGATGATATTTTCACAATTTAAGTCAAACTTAAACTGACAATGATTTTGATATTCATAATTTATTTTAGTTTGCTGAAGCTATTTCTATTTCAGCTAAATAAGCTGCAAATTCTTTCATTGGTTTTGTTATCGCTACTCTTCCAGATCTAACAAACTCTAAAATCCCATAAGGTTCTAACTCATCAAATAATCGTTGAGTTTCTTCTTTATGACCTGTTTTTTCAATAACCGTAAATTCTGTATCAAAACTCAAAAAACGAGCATTGTGTTTTCTTACAATCTTTTCTGCTTCTCCACCAGCAGCAATTAATGAGGTAGCCAACTTATAAAGCGCTATTTCTTGATAAACGATTTCTGAAGTTTCATGGTAAAATGATTTTACTATTTCTACTTGTTTATCCAATTGAGCAACCACTTTAATTACTAAGTCTTCTGCATCATTAACAACAATAGTATATCTATGCACCCCTTTTACTTCACTTTCTGAAGCTGTAATACTTTCAATATTAATATGCCTTCTTGTAAAGATAATACTTACACGGTTTAACAATCCAATTTGATCCTCCGTAAAAACGGATATTGTAAATTCTTTCTTTTCCATCTTAATCTAATCTAATTTCTGAAACTGATGCTCCTGTTGGTATCATCGGAAAAACATTATTCTCTTTACCTACCAAAACTTCTAACAAATAAGAGCCTTTATGGTTAACAAATTCCTTAACCGCAGCGGCTAAATTTTCTCTTTCAGTTACTTTATTACTCTCTATAGCATATCCTCTTGCAATGGTTTGAAAATCTGGATTAACCATTTCTGTAGATGAATAGCGTTTATCAAAAAACAAATCTTGCCATTGTCTTACCATTCCTAAAAACTCGTTGTTTAGAATCAATATTTTAATATCAATTTTTGTTTGAAAAATAGTTCCTAATTCTTGTATGGTCATCTGAAAACCACCATCACCTATTACAGCGATTACTTGATTTTCTGATTGAGCAAATTTTGCACCTATTGCTGCTGGCAAAGCAAAACCCATTGTACCTAAACCTCCTGAAGTAACATTACTTCTCCATCTTTTATAATTGTAATAACGCTGCGCTACCATTTGGTGCTGACCAACATCTGTTACAATTGTTGCCTGCCCATTAGAAGCTTCAGAAACAAGGTTAATTACCTCTCCCATAGAAATCATTTTATCATCAGAAGGGTGTAACTCCTCATTGATCACTTTTTGATTTTCTTCTTCATCACAATCTCTAAATTTCTGCAACCACTCTTCATGAGTACCCTCTTTAACTGCCTCTGTTATTAACTGAAGTGATGTTTTGCAATTACCTACAACAGCAACATCAGCTTTAATTATTTTATCTATTTCTGCATGATCTAATTCTAAATGAATCACCTTTGCTTGAGATGCATATCTAGAAACATCTCCAGTAACACGATCATCAAAACGCATTCCTATTGCTATTAAAACATCACACTCATTAGTCAATAAATTAGGTCCATAATTACCATGCATTCCTAACATTCCTACATTTAAATAATGATCTGTTGGCAATGCTGAAAGACCCATTATTGTCCAAGCAGATGGTATTCCTGTTTTTTCTACAAATGTTTTAAATTCTTCTTTGGCATCTCCCAACAACACCCCATGACCAAAAAGGATATATGGTTTTTTTGCATTATTTATTAGATCCGCTGCAGCTTGAATAGCCTCCAATTTTACTTTTGGTTGAGGAACATAACTTCTTACATTGGTACATTTTTTATATTGAAAATCAACCTCGCCAAATTGAGCATCTTTAGTTATATCAACCAATACTGGCCCTGGTCTTCCTGATTTTGCAATATAAAATGCTTTAGCGATAGCTCCCGGAATATCTTCTGCTCTAGTTACCTGAACATTCCATTTGGTAACAGGCATTGAAATACCTACAACATCTGTTTCCTGAAAAGCATCCGTTCCTAATAAATGACTCGCTACTTGACCAGTAATACAAACCATAGGAGTTGAGTCAATTTGAGCATCTGCTATTCCAGTTATTAGATTTGTTGCACCAGGCCCTGATGTTGCTATACAAACACCAACTTTACCAGAAACTCGTGCATAACCTTGCGCAGCATGAGTTGCCCCTTGTTCATGTCTTGTTAAAATATGCTTTATTTGATCTTGATAATCATATAAAGCATCATAAACAGGCATTATTGCTCCACCAGGATAGCCAAAAATTAAGTCTACCCCTTCGGCTATTAAAGATTTTACAACAGCTTCTTTTCCTGTTATTACGTTAATCCCCTCCTTATCTATGAGAAGGGACTCTTTTTCGTTACTTTTTTCTACTTTTTTCATATAACTTATCTAAAAATCTCCACCTTCAGGCGATTTGGTGGAGCTATTACTTATCTGTTACACATCCTAAAGATGCCGATGAAACCAACTTTGCGTATTTATATAATGCTCCTCTTTTTGCTTTTAAAGCTGGAGCTTTCCAATCTTTTCTTCTCTCTTCTAATTCTGAATCAGAAACATTCATTTCTATGGTATTCTTTTCAGCATCAATTGTAATAATATCTCCATCTTTAACCAATGCAATATTACCTCCGACTTGAGCTTCTGGAGTTATATGTCCCACAACAAACCCGTGTGTTCCTCCAGAAAACCTTCCATCAGTAATTAAAGCAACTTCATCACCTAATCCAGCTCCCATAATAGCAGCTGTAGGCTTTAACATTTCTGGCATTCCGGGTCCACCTTGCGGCCCTTCATAACGAATAACAACAACATCTCCTTTTTCTACCAATCCTTTACTAATCCCATCATTGGCATCGTATTCTCCTTCAAAAACTTTAGCTTTTCCTGAAAATAACAATCCTTCTTTTCCAGTAATTTTAGCTACTGAACCTTCAGTTGCCAAGTTTCCTTTTAAGATTCTGATATGTCCTGTTGCTTTTATTGGAGAGTTCACATCTTTTATTACTTCTTGATTTAAAAGTAGAGATGGAACATCTTTTAAATTTTCTGCTAATGTCTTTCCTGTTACAGTCATACAATCACCATGCAACATGCCTTGTTCCAGTAAGTACTTTAAAACTGCAGGTGTTCCACCAACTTCATGTAAATCTTCCATCAAGTATTTTCCTGAAGGTTTTAAATCAGCCAAGAAAGGTGTTTTATCACTTATCATCTGAAAATCATCTATTGTAAAGACAACCTCAGCAGCATCAGCAATTGCTAAAAAGTGTAAAACGGCATTAGTAGAACCTCCTAAAACGGTTACTAGCGTAATTGCGTTTTCTAACGATTCTCTTGTAACAATATCCGATGGTTTTAAATCTAATTTTAATAACTTTACAACCTGTTTACCGGCTTTTTCAGATTCTTTTGTTTTATCCTTGCTTAAAGCAGGATTAGAAGAATTATAAGGTAATGACATTCCTAATGCTTCGATTGCTGAAGCCATTGTATTTGCGGTATACATTCCACCACAAGCACCTGCTCCAGGAACAGCATTTTCAATGATCTCTTGATATTCTTCTTCCCCCATAGTTCCAGCCATTTTAGCTCCCCATGCTTCAAAAGAAGATACAATATCTAACTTTTTACCATGACAGCTTCCTGAATCTACAGTACCTCCATAAACTAATACCGATGGACGATCTAATCTTAACATAGCAATTAAAGCTCCTGGCATATTCTTATCACATCCAACAACAGTAACCAAACCATCATAACTCAATCCCTCTACAACAGTTTCCATAGAATCTGCAATAAGATCTCTAGATGGTAAAGAAAATCGCATTCCTGGAGTACCCATAGAAATTCCATCACTAACACCAATCGTATTAAAGATTAAACCAATAGCATTACTATCATTTATTCCTGTTTTAACAAACTTTGCTAAATCATTTAAATGCATATTGCACGGATTCCCTTCATAACCAGTACTTCCTACACCAACAAAAGGCTTTTTCATATCCTCTTTGCTTAAACCTATGGCATGAAGCATTGATTGTGCAGCTGGTTGAGTATCATCCTGAGTAACTCTTTTGCTATACTTATTGATTTCCATAATTAATTCTGTTATTCAAAATTCGATTAGCCACCTTCAAACTTAAATTAATTTATAATAAACTACTCAGTAATATTAAAAATACTTTAAGGATCTAGTAACTGGCTAAATGCTAACTTATCTATTCTTCTTTACAACTTATTAAACCAAATCAAAATTGTTTAATTCTCTCGAAGATACTCTGTTTCGATACATTCTAGCTAAAGTTGCTCCCATAGTATCTTCCCAATCCATTTTAAATTTAACTCCATCTAAAGAACCAATCCCTGCAACTTCTGCAGCTGTTCCGGTGAAGAAAGCTCCATCAGCTCCCTTAACATCTTCTGGAGTGAAAAACTTTTCTTCTACCTCAAAGTTTAATTCTTTTGCCAATTCCATTACTGTTGCTCGCGTAATTCCTGGTAATATATTGCCTATAGGACACGTATATAGTTTTCCATTTTTTTCATAAAAGAAATTAGCTCCTGGTCCTTCGGCAACATTTTCATTCATATCTAATAATAATGCTTCATCAAACCCTTTTTGTTTTGCTTCTGAAGTTGCTAATATTGAATTGGTATAATGCCCTACAACTTTAGCATCAACATGACATGATTTTGGATTTGGCCTTTGATATGAAGACGTCATTATATTTAATAAAGAATCCCCTAAATATTTACCCCATTCCCATGCACAGAAAAACACATTTACTTCATCCGTTGGTTGTAAACTCATGTTTGCTCCCAAATAAATTAACGGCCTAATATAAGCATCTTTTAAATCGTTCTTCTTTAACAATTCATAGGTGATATCAGTCAACTCTTGAGCCGTATATTTTAAGTTAATGTGCATTTTTTCTGCTGAATAAATCAATCTCTGAAAATGCTCTTTTGCTTTAAAAACTTGCACTCCATCTTCTGTATCATAAGATCGAATACCTTCAAAAACTCCATTACCATAATGCAATGTTTGTGCATATAAATCTGTTTTAGCTTCAGCAGCTTTTACCCATTTACCGTTTAAGAATACTGTTGTGTTTTCGTTGTAATACATTTTATTATGTTTTGTTTTAAAATAAAAAAAGCCCTTCTCAAAGAGAAGGGCTTTTAGATTATATATTTAATCATACCATTCTCATCTCCTGTAGTGACCGATAATCACGACTGAAATAATTTGAATCAATATGTTTTTTACTTGGTTCAAGCGTATTTTTTTTATTTTTATTTTTTTAATTAAAACTCTCATTAACTATTTCTTAAATTAAGAAATAAAAATGAAAGTTTCTTTTACACTACAAATATTAGAATTAAAATCTAGTTAAGAATATTTAAAAATAGCTTTTTTTAAAAGTCTGATTTTAATCAATCATATAATCCTTATAATTTACTCCATGATTTTATATACTTTTACAATATATTTACCCGGGTGGCGGAATTGGTAGACGTGCAGGCTTGAGGGGCTTGTGTCTTATGGACGTGTGGGTTCGAGTCCCATTCCGGGTACAGAAACGACTGATAGTTAGCTAACTATCAGTCGTTTAAAAATAAAAAGTGTGTAGCAAAGGATGTATAGTATTTGATTATGTCCTTTAACTATTAATTTTGCTACTAATTAAAGGTAAGCGTTTTATCAAAGGAACGACATAAACACTCTTACTATTGTTAAATTTACTGAAAAGTTTTTTTTAATTTTTTAGAATCTGATATGTAAATTAACGCTCTAGAAATCATTGACTTTATTAGCCATGACTAACAAATAGGTAACACAAAAAAAGTACTTTTTTTTATTCGAAAAATAAGGCGGTAGAAACTATTTAAAGTAGTTGAAAATAGCCTTACAGCACTATGTAATACTAATAATTAATTTTGAAAAAATTCTGGCATCAAAGTTTAAATGTTAAACTTTAAGTAAAACAACTTAGACCCTTATATATCAGTAATAATAATTAAAAAAACTACGTTCCAAATCGAAATTTAGAAGCACTTGACCGCTCAAATATATTAGCAATTGGCTTGAATTTATTCTTAATTGTAGGCCACCTATCTGGATGCTGTTGTAGCAATAATATGATCTTACTTTGATGCTTTTTTAAGATATCAGAAATAGCCGCAGGTGATACTTTTGGATGACAATTATCTCCAATATTTAGGCCTGTAATTTTCTCGTTTTTTGATATTAACATCTTTGCTGCAGCTTCATATTTATCTAAGAATTGCTGCGTATTATTTAATCTGTACTGTTTAACTGATAACGATGGTTTGGTAGTTTGTATATCAATAATTAAATCAAGCCGTGAAAGCTCGTAAAAACTATTTGGATTATACTTATTGATAATTACCTCTAAACTCTTAAATAAAACATGCTCTACCTCTGCTAAACCTAAATTTTGATCACTCAATCGTTTTATAGCATCATTAGACAAACCAAATTCTACGACCTCATTTTGAGTTAATTTAGTTAAAAGGAACATATAATTTGATCTAGCTAAGTCAAACTGATCTCTTTCCAATTGATTAATCTTAACTTGTAATAAACTATCATTGAAAGTGTTACCAATCTGTTGATGAATAATGCTATCGTTTTGATTAGAACTAATTAATAACATAATCTGATTGTATAGCAACGTCTGTATAACCCCCTTAATATCAACAGCCATAGCTTCATCGATACTTGAAAGTTTAAAATTTCCTATGTTATTTTTGAAATACAAATACAAAACATCCCATTTCCCATCTATTAAATTAGGGAAATGAAGTTCTAAAACAGAACTCTGTTCTTCATCCGCAAATGATAACTGCTCCATAATAGGCCCTTCAACTTCAAAAGGCACTTGCTCTTTCTTTATCCAATTTGCTTGTTTATTTGAATGTCTAAGCTTTTCTACAAAATCAGAATCCTCATAATTTAAGCGACTCAAGTTTTTATCAAATGATAATGCCTCTACACTTTTAGAATGATCATTATAAAAAACACCAACACATTTTTCTAGGCCAGCAACCATTTGCTTTGAGTTTTCCAACACAAAGTAAAAAGGATGTTTTAAAAATGTATATCGTTTTATCATAATCTACTTATCAGTTTAAAAGTACAACTTAAATTAAGGTCTATAAAACTTAAATCAACTTAATTTTTAATTTAAGCTTAATTACTACTTAAACGTAACAACCCCAACTTTAACTGTTCGTTTATTTGCTACAAACCAACATATTATGAAACACTATAGAAATAACCACTCATTTAAAAACAAAAAAAAAACTCCCGAAAGAGATTCTAAAAGAAACAAATACAACTTAAATTCAAGCGAATCTACTTCAGAAAGTATTGATATTCATATTAATAAATGGTTGAGTTATTCAGATAAATTCCTTGCCCCTTTCTTTGAGGATGAAGAATTTAAAAATAGTTATGTTAATAAATTACATACTGCTAAAATTGATGAAGGTATTGATAATGCCGTACCTTCTTGGCTTAGATCAATAATTGATTCTATTAAAAAAGTATCCTTAATCCTATTCTCTAAAAAAAATAAACTTAGTAAGAAGAAAATTCGAAGATCGACTTTTAAGACTGTATCTAAAAGTGATGAAAAAATAATTACAAATACGTTTAAGAAAATATATCAGTCTAGATAATAGTATTAAGGATACTTTTTTAAAAAACCTGAGAACTTAAGATTGTATTTGATAATTAATCCGATTAGATCAATTCAAAATCCGTGACTTTAATAACAAATTTTATTTTCACAATTTGATGACACAATTTACCACACTAAAATACAAACATCAAATATTATAAAATAGTAAATAACCAATATTATTTTAATCTATAATTACACAATTATCAGATATTTATAATTGTAAAATTACGCTGATAATAGAATGGCTTTTAAGTATGTAAAAGAGATTTCATTTCTTAGAGTTATTTTTTGTTTAGGAGATGGAGGGATTCGATTTTTTAACATTTTTTGATATATTTTATAGTTTTTAACCTAGTCTTACTTTAATGGCTTTGTCAATTTATTGCCCCCTAAGTTTTATCCTTTAGTGTTGCAGAGCCTCTAACTGGAGTTGCCAACTTAGCTGGGACATAAAAACTAAGACTGTTTTAATAATAAACAATACTTTAGA
>CAJWVX010000114.1 GCA_913048175.1 uncultured Flavobacteriales bacterium
ATGATTGAGCAGGCTAAGGCTAAAGTAGATGTACAGAAAATAGAGTTTGATAAATTGATTTCGGATTTACAGCGAGATAAATCGGTTTTGGAAAAGTTAAAAAAAGAAAGCTACCATTCTAAACAGTTGATGGATGCTACTATGAAAGCGTTTGAATTAAAAAGTCAGCACTTTGATGAAAGCTTACTAACGCAACAAAAACGTATTGAACGGAATGACAAGTATTTGAGTCAAGGTCAAAAAATGCATCAGTTTATTCAGAATTATCCTTCTAAAGCTAAAGGCAAACAAAATGAGTATTTAAAAGAGGTTAAAGAATACCTTACTATGGAAAAAGCGAAGGGTAGTGAAGCTTTAAAAAAGGTTAAGTATGCAGAGCGATTAAAAGAAGAAGCTCAAGTAAATAAATCAAAACAAAAGAATAGTAAAAGAAAAAAACCTGTAAAACCGTTTAAAATTGGTGATCGCGTAAAGATGAAAGGGAGCAAGGAAATAGGGGATGTTATCCAAATTGATGGGACATCAGCTAAGGTCGTATTTGGTATTTTAACGGCTAAGGTTAAGGTAGGTGACTTAACGTTGGTTTAGTGCTCTTCTTTCCTTTATCCGTGAAGGTGGGCAATTAGTAGCAACTAACTTCTTAAAATAATAGGAGTCTACTAGTTTTGTAGTAGGATAGTGTGGCTGCGGTGTCTGAATTACTGCCTGCGCATTAATGGTGAAGGATTTAGGCAAGGAGTAAGATTCTGTAAAATTATAAAAATATTTTTTAAGCTATATTTTTAGCAATCAATTCTAACATAAAAATTTCTCTTTCAATAGATAATCCATTTTTATTGGTCGTAATCATTGCCTTTTTATTGTGAGCAATGGCTTCATGTATATTCATCCAAACAGCTTTCATGCCATTTTTTGTTTCATAAGCTTCTAAATTTGTCTTGCCCAACTCTATGTTAACCTCACAAGTATAGCAATAAGAAATCATGTACAGTGTGTCAAATTTTGGCTTATGCCAAGGTCTGTATTCTTTGTAAATTCCAAAGGGTTGTATGTTTTTAATATTTTGAGCTCCAGTTTCTTCTCTGAGTTCTCGCATCATCCCTTCAACTTTATCTTCACCTGGATTTAAACCACCACCGGGTAAACTATAGTCTTTATACCTTTCTGTATAAAGTAATAAAATTTTATCACCTTTTATGGCTATACTTCTCGTGGCTAACCTTGTAAAAACAGTTTTGTTTTCTAGGGTGGTTACCTCTGAATGATAATGGGTTTTTAAAACTTTCATTTTTTATTATTGTAATAATTAAGGTAGCTTATTAAAACTTTCTAGGGTCTTGGTATTATTTAATAATCTCTTGTAAATAATTACCTAGCAGATCCTCTAAATTTTCATCATCTTGAAGTTGGTCATACCTTACATCATGTGTATAAAGTTGCTCCTTTTGTTCTTCTGTTGGTTGTAGCTTGAAAACAAATGCTTTGTAAGCATTATCTAAAAGTCCTGTGGGGTTTACAATTGGTAAGGTGCTAGATACAATTTCGGCAGACTCTACCGCCTTAATTTCGGTTAGTACATGAATAATTTCGGGAGCAAATATCCCAAATGAAGTTTCGTAAAATTCTGCAAAACCACCATTTGTTACAGCTTGATTTAATTTTACAATTACATAAACCATCTTTTCAGGATCAGTAAGCTTCTGAACAACATTATACCATTGCAACCAACTTTCAATATCATAGCTAGCGTCTTCTAGTTGATCATTTGCTGAACTATATAATCGGCCAATTAAAGCTCTATTTGAAATTTTCTTCATTATCAATTATTTTAATGTGTTGTTGTAAAATTAATCTATTCCTGAGCGCCATATTGTTTTGCTGTTGCTATCCAATGTTCAGCAATTGTTATTTGATTTGCTCCTAAACCTCTAGCAAGATGTAATGCTACTCCCATTATTAAAACAGATGCTTCATGAAATTCTTGAGCTGTTTTTAAGTTTTTAAATTGTTTTTGAGCTTTTAGTACTATTAATTCATTGTGTTTTTGAGCAAAAAGAATAGAATTATTAATCTCATCTACTATTACCGGTAGCATTAAGCAGTCTATCCATTCTTCACCTATTCTTTTGGCTAATTCCTCAGGAAGCTCGTTAGCCATTTTACGCCATAGAGGTAATGTTTTTTTGTCTCCAGATGCAGATAATCCAGATTCGAGTAGTAACTCAAACGCGATATCCGCTATGTTTTGCATTACCTTTAAATATTCATCTTGCGCCTTTTCAAATTCATCTGCTTCTTGACCTTTAAGATATTCACCCACACTCAATTTAGGTAACTCTAACACTTCAGAGCAGTCATTCAAACAAGGAAAATGATCGCCTTGGTAAATATAAAGTGCTTCATTATTTTGTATTTGTCTGCCTAACGGATATAACCTGCAAGCTAATGGCCGACCTAAATGAACACTACATCCAAAACCATCTACATATTGACTGCATGCATGCTGCCCCTTATTATCTGTTGCCCCGTTAAACTTTAGTTGAATTCCTCCAAAATCAGAATAAAGATCACGAAATTCTCTTGGAGATATTTTTTTCTCTTTACTAAAACTTAATAACTCCCATGGGTTAAGCATAACAACCTTACCAAAACAGCAGGTTCCAGATCTAGAGCAGGTGAGAGGTAATATACTTTGATTACTGAGTTTAGTTGTTTGCATTGTTTTGTTAATTTGCCATCATTTGATTGTTTGGAATAAGATGAGAATTCTATTATGTATTACACGGAGCAAACAAGCACACAATTTTAGTTATAGGCCTCATATTTTTTTCAAATATAATTAATAAAGTTTCTTATTTAAAGAGGTTGTCTAATTAGTCGTTGCATAAACGTAATTTCCCCGATCTGAATAAATCAACGCATTAGAAAATACAATAAAATGAATACATACGAACAAATAGTAGCTGAAATTAAAGCAGCCAAAAATATAGTAATTACCTCACATAAATCAGCTGATGGCGATTCTGTAGGTAGCTCATTAGGTCTATTAAATTTTATTGAAAAACTAGGTAAAACAGCTATTGTTTGTCATCCAGATGCAGCACCTAAATTTTTACATTGGTTAGATACTTCGCCATTTTTATTAATGACAGAACAACCAGAGGACATAACTACCGCTTTTACAACTGCTGATTTAGTGTTCTGTTTAGATTATAATGCTACCAATCGGATTGGCCCTGATATGCAAGCATTATTAGAAGCTGTAAGCTGTAAAACAGTAATGATTGATCATCATTTAAATCCTGAAGACTTCGCAACTTTAACAGTTTCTGAACCAACAGCATCTTCTACTTCTGAGTTAATTGTTGATTTAATTGAACAGTCAGGAAATATTGATTTGTTAGATGAGAAAATAGGAACTCCATTGTACTTGGGTATTTTAACCGATACTGGTAGCTTTAGATTTTCTTCTACATCACCAAGAACTCACGAGGTGTTGGCAAAATTATTAGCTGGTGGAGTAGTTCATAATTTAATTCATGAAAAATTAAGCGATAACAATACCCTGAGTAGATTGCGTTTGCAAGGTTATGCTATGTGCGAAAAGTTAGAGGTGATGGAAGACTTCATGGTTTCTATTATCTCATTATCAAAAGAAGAATTAGCAAAATACAATTACCAAAAAGGAGATACTGACAATTTAGCCAACCAAGCTTTATCTATAAAAGGGATGCGAGCAGCAATTGTTTTTACAGAAAGAGATGGTATTATGAAAATATCTTTCCGATCTAAAGGTACAGATAACCCTGTGAATATATTGGCAGGAGAAAATTTTAATGGTGGCGGACACGCAAATGCTTCAGGAGGTATGAGCGAATTAACAGTAACAGAAACTTTAGAAAAGATTAAGAGTTTAGTACCTAATTACTTTTCTGCTCTTTAGTAAAACTATTATTACTGTTAATTATGAGTTACAACATGTGTTAATTTTTATAGTGGTTTAAATGACTTTTTAATAATGATAGTTGGGTATATTTTTTAATATCATACACCCTAATTACTTTAGAATTTCAGATTTTGTTAGAATATCAACACTAAGCATCTTTTCCATGTGTCTATTCAAAATATCTCCCATATTATTGAATTTCAGAAAGTCGGTATCATTGTGATGTTCAGCAAGTTCACTTCGCAATATTTTAATATTTTTATCAGTTGAAATACGATCTTTCCGCATTATTCTTAACAAACTACGGGTCCGTTGCCGTGAAGCTAAATATCTTTTCTTCATTGAAACCCTTTCAATACGCTGATACTGTCTAGAAACATCTTCAGTCATAAGTTCCTGAACAAGTTTTACCAACTCCATATTACCTTTATAAAACTGTGGTCTATAAATGTTTTTTCTTCCTTCAAAGCATTGCTGATCAAAATCCATTGCTCGTAAATGATATTGTATATTATCAAAATCTTGGATAATTTCTACAACATAATTATACGCTCGCATATCTCCTAATAGTCTAACAAATGTTCGTTCATTGAATTTTACAAATTCTTTTGCAAGTCGAATTCTATTTTCAATAGCCACTTCTTTATTTCTAAAAATGAAATCATCTAAGGGTATACCAACAATATGTTCTTCTACCAATGTTTGTTTGTCTACGATATAATTTATCTTGTCTGGAGAAAATATTTCTTCTAATTCCAAACCATAGATTCGCGAAGAATCAGCTTTTTTCATGTAGAAATAATCATAATTCCCGTTAATTTCGTGTACTACTCGCACTCTAAAAGGTTTTGAGTTTCCAAAAGAGCAGAAATCAATTCGGTCAATTCTAAGATAGGTGTTGTCATCCCCATCAGAATTCAATCTTTGATAGACTTCAACCAACGATTTGCTTAACAGGTTTAAATTTTCTTGATTGTACATGGCCATATGCCATAAGGTTCTTTTACCATTATCATCTATTAGCGGAAAGAGTTCCTCGTATTCTGCAAGATTTTCGTAAGATACGGGTAGATCCTCAAGCCGAGAATAATTCTTTAGATGTTCCTTTAGGTTAGCTTTAATACGGTAAAAAGGTTTTTTATATTCAATGTGATTATAATCCATATGTGGGTTTTTGATTCTGAGAATCTATTTAATTGGAAAAATGCAAATCGATTAATTGTAAAGGTGCTTCTTTTATTTGATAGGAAAATTAAAGTCCTTCTTTTTTTAGAAATTAGTATTAATTGCAGACAGTTATAGAATAAGTAAATTAACACTAAGTCTGGATTCAGCTGGAAAATAGATTTTAAGAATTAATAGGAAGATAAAAGGAGCTATTAATTTTAATAAAAAGCTATTTGAGAAGATACTTAAACTACATTTATTTCTCTTTTAGTCTTTCTTTAATAGAGATAGAATAACCAGCTATTCATAAGTTTAAGTGTTAATAATAGTTTAAATTTGTGCACTATAATTTTATACATGACGCGTACTTTAGAAGATTTAAAATCAGGGAAATTAATTGGTTCAAAAACATTAAAATTAGCTTGTGATTTAAAGCAATTCCCAAAAGAAATATTATCTCTAGCAGATACTTTAGAAGTGTTGGATTTGTCTGACAATCAATTGACTGAGCTACCTGATAGTATAGTTGAACTGAAGCAGTTAAAAGTTATATTTTTTGCGCGCAATAATTTTACAACGTTTCCTATAATTTTAAAAGAATTTCCAGTATTGAGTATGATTGGTTTTAAATCTAATCAAATTCACACAATTCCAGAAAATTCATTTCCTCCATTGCTAAAGTGGTTAATCTTAACAGATAACAGGATTAAAAAAATTCCGAAAAGTATTGGAGCTTGTCATTTGCTTCAAAAATGTGCTTTAGCAGGTAATCAAATTGAAGAGTTACCAGATGAAATGGCGAGCTGTTTAAATTTAGAACTTCTAAGGATTTCTGCTAACAAATTAAAATTGATTCCAAAATGGTTATTTGAGTTGCCAAATTTATCTTGGGTTGCATTTGGAGGAAACCCATTTTCGCATAGAGTTGATATAAATATTGATTTAGAATCATTTGATTGGAAAGAGTTTATTGTTAAAGAATTAATAGGAGAGGGTGCTTCAGGTTTAATCTCTAAAGCAAACTGGGCGTTAAAAAATGAGGCTGTAGCCATTAAGGTTTTTAAAGGTGATGTTACAAGTGATGGATTGCCCGAGGATGAAATGGAAATATCTATCGCAGCTGGAATTCACAAAAACTTAATCCAAGTTTTAGGAAAAATAAAAGCTCATCCTGAAGAAAAAAGTGGTTTAATAATGGAGCTTATATCTCCTGATTTTATCAACTTAGGTAACCCACCAAGTATGAAAACTTGTACCCGTGACATATTTGATGAGAATTCTGTTTTTAATAGGCATGAGTTACTGAAAATTACCAAGAGTATTGCTTCTGTTAGTTCTCAGTTACACAAGAAAGGAATTAATCATGGAGATCTTTATGCACACAATATATTGGTTAATAAAACTGCAGAATGTTTTTTAGGTGATTTTGGTGCGGCTTCTTTTTATGATGTCAATTCAGCATATGCTCATACTATTGAGCGAGTTGAAGTGAGAGCTTTTGGATGTTTGATAGAAGATATACTAAAGCTTGTTAGTGAAATAGAGATCGATAGCCAGAATCATAAAAAATGGCTAAAGTTAATTCGAGATTGCACTACTACCAATGTTATATCTCGGTTAAGTTTTTCTGAAATTTCAACAGCGTTAAGTCAGTTTTAATTGATAATAAGCGTTTTGAGAATATTCTCAAAACGCTTATTATCTTTAGGTATTGATTATTGATCTAATCAATAACAGTAATTAAATCTTCTTTACTTTTTCTAACTTTTTTTAGACTAGCTAGCCAATCATTTTCAATATTTCTATAACCTAAGGAAAGTACTACACAACTTTTTAAACCTTTATCCTTTAAACCCAGTATTTCATCTAATGCTGCAGGATCAAAACCTTCTATTGGTGTACTATCTACTTCTTGTAATGCTGCAGCAGCTATTGCTTGAGAAAAAGCAATATATGCCTGTTTAGCCGCATGGTTAAAGTTCTCTTCAGCATCTTTTTGTGGGTAACTACTTAATAACATTTGACGGTAGTTTTCCCATCCTTCATTTTCAAAACCTCTAACAGTGTTTGTTAAATCAAACATTTTGTTAATTCTATCTGCGGTGTAAGTATCCCAAGCAGCAAATACTAATAAATGCGAACAGTCTGTTATTACTGATTGATTCCACGCAATTGGTTTAATTTTTTCTTTTACTTCTTGATTTGTAATTACAAACACTTCAAAAGGCTGTAATCCACTTGATGTTGGAGCAAGTGATATTGCTTCTAAAATATTGTCAACTTTTTCTTGAGGTACCTTTTCACCATTCATGGATTTTGTAGCGTATCT
Source organism: uncultured Flavobacteriales bacterium (assembly GCA_913048175.1). Taxonomy (GTDB): domain Bacteria; phylum Bacteroidota; class Bacteroidia; order Flavobacteriales_E; family Vicingaceae. The sequence goes on from CAJWVX010000114.1 coordinate 7,443, forward strand.
CCAGTTTAATTTATCTAATAATTCCATATTTGTTGTTTTTTAATTTTGTTATAAGTAGTTGGTCTCTTTAATTTTTTTTAATAGGATAGCTCTACAATTTTTTCTGCATCTTCAGGTGTTAATTTTCCATGTTCTCCTAAAGCGATCATTCCTCTCTCTTTTAACCTTCTTGCAATTTCAGAACCAGTACCTCCATAATCTTTTGTGTAATCGGATAGTTTTGTTTCAATTCCAATAGAGTGAAAAAAGGCAACGGTTTTCTCAATTCCCTTTCTTGCTTTTTCATCAATGGATCCTTGGTCTACTCCCCAAACTCTTTCAGCATATTGTGCTAGTTTTTCTTTTTTAGTTTCAAAATTATAAGAGTAGTGAGAGCCTGTAAGAATAGCTAATGTTCTGGCATGGTCAATACCAAAAAGTGCGGTAAGTTCATGTCCCATTATATGAATTGCCCAATCTGAAGGAACTCCTTTCTGTATCAATCCATTAAGTGCCATAGTACAACTCCACATAAAGTTAGAAGCAGCTTTATAATCTGTAGGATCTTTTAATATAGTTGGAGCAACTTCAACTAAAGTTTGAAGTATACTTTCTGCGATGCGATCTTGTAATAATGCTCCAACAGGGTAGGTCATGTATTGTTCTAAAACATGCGTAAAAGCATCAGCTAAACCATTTGAAATTTGACGTTGAGGAACTGATTTTACTACTGTTGGATCTAATACCGAAAATACAGGAAATAATCCAGGGCCACCCATAGTAAGTTTCTGTTTTGTTTCAGACCTGGTAATAACAGCGCCAGAATTCATTTCAGAACCTGTAGCTGGTAAAGTTAGTACTGTACCAAATGGCATTCCTTTTAGAGTTGGAATTTTTTTATCCAAAATATCCCAAGGGTTATCTCCTTTATATTCTGCAGCAGAAGAAAGAAATTTTGTTCCATCAATTACAGATCCACCACCTACAGCTAATAAAAAGGTAATTTGCTTTTCTTTAATAACATCTAATGCTTTTTGTAATACAGCATATTCAGGATTTGCAGGAATTCCTCCAAACTCTTCTATATTAAATTCCTTTAGAGCAGTTTTTACTTGTTCGTAAATTCCATTCTTTTTAATACTTCCACCACCATATAAAAGTAATATTTTAGCATCTTTAGGAATTTCAGTTGCTATTTTTGCTATTTGACCTTCTCCAAAAATAATTTTTGTTGGGTTTTTGAATTCAAAATTGTTCATAGTAAATTTATTTGATTAAAATCCGTTATAAATATTATAACAAAATTAGGTCTTCATTATTAGAAAAAAAATTGAGGTATTGTAATAAACCAATGTTGCATTTAAGTTTACTTTAATTGGCTTAATAGTTTTTCAGCTACAAGTTTAGCTGAAGCAGGGTTCTGCCCTGTAATTATGTTGCCATCTTCTATTGCATAAGCCAACCAGTCAGTTCCTTTAGAGTAAATACCACCATTTTTTATTAGCATATCTTCTACTAAGAATGGAACAACTTTTATTAAACCAGAAGCAGTTTCTTCTGAATTAGTAAAACCAGTTACATTTAAGCCTTTTACTAAAGGAGTTCCGTCTTTCTTTTTAGTGTTTTTTAATACTGCTGGAGCGTGACAAACAAAAGCAATTGTTTTATTTGCATTGTAAAAACCTTCAATTAAAGCAATAGAGGTTTTATCTTCTGCTAAATCCCATAACGGACCATGGCCACCTGGGTAATAAATAGCATCATAATCATCCACATTAATAGTTTCTAATTTTACGGTATTAGATAACTGTTCTTGAGCTATGTCATCGTTTGTTAAACGTTTAGTGCTTTTAGTCTGGTAATTTTCAGCTGCACTAGAAGGATCCATTGGTGGTCTTCCTCCCTTTGGGGATGCTAAAGTTATTGCTATACCATTATCCATTAATAGATAGTAAGGATCAGCAAATTCCTCTAACCAAAAACCTGTTTTTTTTCCAGTATTGCCTAAATCTTCATGACTGGTTAATACAATTAATACTTTTTTTACTGTTTGTGCACTTACTTTTGAAGTGGTTACTATGCTAGTAAATAAAGTGATAGCTAATATTATTTTTGTTATTTTCATTTTACTCTTTTGTAATGATAATTTAATTTATTTTAATGTGAAGTTGTGTCTCTATTTCTTGATTCGTAATAGCAATATTAATTTTGCCTAAATCAACACTTAAGAGGTCTAAAAGGTTCTTTGTCATTTTATTTTAAAATTTATTTTTTGTGTTTAGTGAAATATACTTCACTTAGTTTGATTAGTTAAATATGCTCAACTAATTTTATACAAAAATAGGAGGAGAGGTTCAGATAAAAATTGACCTATGGTAAGAAAACTATTTTTTTGCTTTTGCTACTCTAATTCTACTCAAACTCTCCTGAGTAATTCCTAAGTATGACGCAATGTGATAATTACGAGTGTATTGCTCTATGTCTGGATATTGTTCTAAAAATAAGTCATATCGCTCTGGAGCAGTTAATTGTAGTTGGTTTAAAATTCGCTTATGTAAACTAACGACATGTCGCTCTAAATTTTTTCTATAAAACGGTTCAAATTCAGGGAATAGTGAATGGATACTATTCAATTTTTTTTCGTTAATTTCAATAATAGTTGAGTCAGTAAGGCTCTCAACGGTTAAAGAAGCCAATTCATCACTATGTATGGCAATATAATCGCTTATCCACCAATCTTTAATAGCAAACTGAAGTGTGTGCTCTTTACCGTTTTTATCAATACAAAAAGATCTTAAACAACCACTATTTACAAAAAATATTTTTTTTACTGTTTGCCCTTGCTGTATTAACACAGATCCTTTAGAAACTGTTTTTTCTTTAGAAATAGAATAAAGATATTCTTCAGCTTCTGAGCTTAATTCAATGCTACTTTTTATTTTATTGATTAATTCTTTCAATTCTTAAACTGAGATGGGTTTCCATAATTAAGGATCAAATTTAGTAATTAAAGTAGCTTATATTCTGAGTTTAGTCATAAGGTTTTTTATTCTATTGGTTACTAGTGTTGTAAATGATGAAAAGTTAATTAAAAAAATAGGATAATTAATTAGTTGTTCTATTCGTATTGTTTGTTTAACTTTAAGTAGTTTTGTTTAAACAAACAAATGATAATTATGAAATATTTCAACACTACAATTTTAACACTTCTACTTATGTTTGGCTTTCAATCAAAAACTAATGCTCAGATTACATCTTCTTTATATGATTTAGATTTTTCAATAGACTCTTTAGAGGGAGGTAAAATAGATTTTTCAAGCTTTAAGGGAAAAAAAATAGTATTTGTTAATGTTGCCTCAAAATGTGGTTTTACTTCTCAGTATAAAGAACTTCAAGAATTGCATGATCAATATAAAGATAAACTAGTTGTAATAGGTTTACCATGTAATCAGTTTGGAAAACAAGAACCAGGTACATCAAAAGAAATTGCTAATTTTTGTGAAAGGAACTACGGAGTAAAATTTTTAATAACAGAAAAAATTGATGTAAAAGGAGAAAGCCAGCATAAATTATATAAATGGCTAACAAACAAAGAAGAGAATGGAAAAGTGGACGCTTCTGTTAAGTGGAATTTTCAAAAATACGTAATTGATGAAGATGGTAAAATGCTGGATTACTTTATGTCTTCAACTAAACCATTAAGTTCAAAAATTATAGATTTATTGTAATAGGACCTTGTAAACTAAGTGATTAAAATTAAATTAATTGTTTAGATAATTTAGTAGTTAACATCTTATTAGCAAACTAATTTAGTTCGAATTTAAAATAGATATACCTTCTTTATATTATAACTAAGAGCCATTATCTCACTATTAAAAAGACTGTGCTTTATAACTTTAAAGCACAGTTTTTTTTAGCTCATTTTTAGCTCATGTTCTTTTGATTGATCAGATTTATTTACTAAAAATTAGATACTTCCCTTTAGTTACTTTATACTCCAAAAGTATAGCAAGACTGATTTTTACGATCATATCGAACTAAACATTTTAGATGTTATTCATTTAATAGATTATTATTATACTCCTTTAAAGAAATTACTTAGAATTCTTAAATGGCCATTTATGAGACGTTAAATGAAATTTATTGATGCTTTTTTGAGTCTGTAAAAGCTATAATTTTGCAGACTCCTTTTTGTCTATTGATCCTATTTTTCTTATGTTTGCCTCAAATTAATTATTTCGGTGAAACAAATTATATCTATACTAATCCTTACTTTATTCTGTGTTAATTCATTTAATTTTAAG
>CAJWVX010000115.1 GCA_913048175.1 uncultured Flavobacteriales bacterium
CTCCTATTATGGCAACTGGTGATGGTGTTGTTATTGCATCCGCTTACTCAAAGTATAATGGTAATTATGTTAAGATTAAACATAATAGTACTTATACAACTCAATACCTACACATGAGCAAGCGTTTTGCTAAAGTTGGTCAACATGTTTCGCAAAGTGATGTTATTGGAAATGTCGGAAGTACTGGCTTAGCAACTGGCCCTCATGTTTGTTACCGGTTTTGGAAAAATGGAAGTCAGACCAATCATTTAAAAGAAGATTTCCCTCCGTCTGAACCAGTTAAACCAGAACATATGGCAAGATTTAAAACTGAATTTGATAAATATAAAGCTCAGATTGATAAGGTTAAGATGAAGAAAGGGTAAGTTATTTCAACTTCGAATTATTATGATGTCTGTCTTTATCACGAGTTGCTTTTTTATCCAAACTTTTTTGTAAAGCATCAGTTAAATCAATTCCTGTTTGGTTAGCTAGGCAGATTAGAACAAATAAAACATCCGCCATTTCTTCTCCAAGGTCTTTCTTTTTATCGCTCTCTTTTTCTGATTGCTCTCCATATCTTCGCGCAATAATACGTGCAACCTCTCCAACCTCTTCGGTTAACATTGCTAAATTGGTAAGCTCATCAAAGTAACGAACTCCGTTTTCTTTAATCCAATCGTCAACTGCTTTTTGTGCTTGTTCTATAGTCATAATGCTAAGCTAAAAGTTTTATTCCTGTTTTTTACTAAATTTGATGAAAAGAAATTTTAATGCGCCTAGAAAAAAGATACTTTCCACAGTACATTATTACAATAATTGTAATGATTTTAGTTGTTGGATTTTTTGCAAGAAAAGAGAAACGACAAAAGGAAAAGGAAGTTTGCTGGGCAAACATTGAAGCTCAAATTAATTCTGTTAATGATTTAGATTCTTTAGTTGATTTTGAAGTTAAAGAGTTTCAAGTTTTAGTAGAACAGAGTTTAATGATTCGCTCAGGAATGATTAAGGTTGCCAAAGAAATTAGTTCTACTCCAGACCAACCTATTTCATCAAAACATTTAGAATTCTTAAAAGAAAATACTCAACTATGCTTAACCTTAAGAGATCAATTATATGCTGTAACGCTTCGTTATGCCTGTGCTTTAGATGCAACCAATGAAGATTTAAAAAAGGAACAGATACCAGAAATTATAAGAACTAAAGCCGTAATGCTTTCTGTTGCAGCAGCAATAACCTTGTATGATAATTATATGTTGGGGGCATTAATTTTTGAAAACGACAAACGTTTACGCAGAGTTTTAAATGATCCTGACAAAGGTTTTGGAATTTCTCCAAATGAATTGCTAGAAATTACCATGTCTGCTAATTCGATTAGTAAACAAAAACGGATACAAGATGGAATTACCTTTTTTGAATCAAGAAAAGAATTATTTAAAGACATTAAAGATGAAGATTTTTATTACTTGAAACTATTAATTTATTCAAGCCCATCATACAACCATCTAAAAAACATTAGTACTGCAGGTATGGTAAAAAAGAAGTTTAAAATGTTTGGTAAAATTTCTAGAGATGTAATTGCCGAGATGAGAGATGATGGATTTGATGGCGTTAGTAAGTTCTTTGGAAACTCCGTTGGGTTGATTGAATCGAGAAAAGGCAAATTATATGGTAAAGAAGCTATTAGAAAAGAGTTGTTGGAACAACTACAGCCCTTAGACATCATACTAGAAAAAACCCCTTTTAGGTTAACAGATAAATTAATACCTGGTCATTTTGGGCATGTTGCCATTTGGGTAGGAAACCAAAAAGAGCTAAAAGAAAAAGGGCTATGGAACCATAAAGTTGTTCAACCACATCATCATAAAATAACGCCAGAAGGACATAAAGAGAACTCTAATAATGGCTTTCAAATTGTAGAAGCCTTGCGCGAAGGGGTTAAATTAAGTTCATTAGAGGAGTTTATGAATATTGATGACATTGCTATTTTAAGACCTGCTTTTTCTGATAACATTACCGCAAAGGAAAAGGAGTCTTTATTGCTTACTTTTAGACAAATTGGAAAGGAGTATGATTTTAATTTTGATGTAAATACTACTGAAAAAATTGTGTGTTCTGAGCTGGCTTATGTTTGTTTTCCTCAAATAGATTGGCCAACAGAAAGAACTGCAGGCAGACATACAATTAGTCCTGATAATGTGGCTAACCTTTGTTGGAATGGAAATCCTCTAGAGCTTATTTCATTTTACCATGATGGCAAAAAAGTGGATAAAGACAATCAATTGAATGTTTTAAAAATTTTGATGACAGAAGACTAGACTAGGATCTTAAAAAGAGTTAACAAACGTTATTTACATCAATAATAGGCGATCTATTTTCTAGGTTACCAAACTTTACAATAATTTATAGTATTAATAATTCACGAAAATTATAAATCCTATTATAAAAAGTAAAGCAAAAAAAGCTGTAGTATTAGTCATCTTGCCAATTCTATAATCTTCTAATTTTGAATTTAAACTAGAATTTATTCTTTTTATCCTTGCCAAATTATTGTTGTCTCCTTTTAAATGAAATTTTTGTTCATTTAAATTACCTATATCCTGCATCATACTGAGCTTATAATCAGAGGTTAAAATAATTATTTCTGATTCAGAGCATTTATTTTGAAATATTTCCGCTATTAATGCCCCGTTTTTTGCATTAGCATTTATACTATCCAAATGGAAATCAATCAATATCAAGTCAGGTTTTAAATCCGAATAAATTAAAGCATCTTCACCCGTAGGAAATTTAAGAACCTTAAAATTTCTATTCTTAGTTAATTCATCCCCAGCAAGCATTAAATAAAATGGATCATCATCAATTAAAAAAATTGTCATCTCTCTATCCATATTGTTTTTTAAAAAATATGTAGCACCGTAATAGTCTTGAAATAGTTCGTTTGATTTCTCCATAATAAATATTTACATATTATTATAATCAATAACATGCCAAACACAAAAAAAATCACATAAAACACTGATTAACAGTTATTTATTTATATTTATATTTTAGACGTTTTCCAATATAGAGAAGTTTATTCCCAAAATGGGGCAATACAAAAAACATAAGCCTCTGCTTTTGTTACAGAAAAATGCTTGGCACTATATATGTTAAGTTAGTGAACTTGTCCAATTAATAACTAAACAATTATGATTATAAAAACACACCCCAAGATATTTATAGTTGAAGATGACTTTTTTTATGCTAGCCTTCTTGAGAATGAAATAAAAAAAAACACTTTGGGAAAAGTAGAAATATATCACTCAGGTGAGGCTTTTATAGCTAATTTACATAGATCTCCTGAAATAGTAATTCTCGATTATAATTTAGGAACAATGTTAGGCCTAGAGATTCTCAAACATATAAAAGAGATCAACCTCAACACTAAAGTTATTCTTCTTTCATCTTATGGGAGTATGAAAACTGCAATTTCATGCTTAAGGTATGGGGCTTATGATTATGTTGAAAAAAATGAATTTGCTTTTAGTAGAATCAAAAATCATATTAAGATTTTTTCGAAAGAGATCATCACCAATACAATTTCACAAAGGCAAGTTATATTCAACAATTATAAGTAAGTGAATAATTTATCTAAAAAAAAGTCCTACAAATCAACTACATTATTAAGAACAATATACTTTAGTATCTGAACAATAAAATTAATCCTCAATAATCAACTTATAGCCAATCCCTCTTATATTCTTGATTTCAATAGAAGAATCATTTTCTAATTTTTTTCGCAATTTAGAAACATAAACATCTAGTGTTCTACCCACATAATCTCCCTCATCTCCCCAAACTTTGTTTAAAATAGTTTCTTTAGTTACTGTTTCGTTAGCGAACTCATTTAACAAGCTCAACAACTCGTTTTCTTTACTAGTTAATTCAATTGTTTTTTCTTGACGAATAAGCACCATCTTTTTTGGGTCATATAAATAATCTCCTAACTTAATTTTCCCTTTACTCAACTGCAATTTGGTTTTCTTTCTTTTAAATAGAGTAATACCAATAATAAGAGATACTATCCCTATCAGAAGAAATACTATTCTAAAATTACTTTTATCCTCTTTAGCTCTAAAAAACTTAATAACAACTTCATAACATTCCTTAGGGTGCGGTCTACTAATACAAGCTAAACCAGCTGAAATAGAAATAGGAGAAAACACATCTACCTCATAGCTATAGACCACTTCAGCAGAGTCACATTTTTCAATTAACACAAGGTAACTCTCATTTAAATGAGAGTTTTTAATAATAGAATCTATTATAGCAACAAAATTTTCAGCCTGAAAACCAAAATCTGAACTAAATTGAATTCTATATGTATCTCCCTCTTTAAGAATTGGATAAACCAAAGATGTTGAATCATTTGATTGCAATAAAATCTCATGCCCAATTTTACGCATAACAACCTCTTCTCGGTCTTGTTCAATTTCAGAGTTTTTTTCTTTGCATGCTTGCAAAGAAAAAAGAAGAATTAATCTGAAAACAAAAACTTTATTCATTTGGTAAATTTATACTTTTTGAGCTCTGAATGCTACCATTTATAATGGTTTTACACTAATTTACAATTGGTTATTACAAGAAAGAAATCTTTAGATGTAAATTTGATTCAGATTTATTCTTTAAACTTAATTTGTCATGAAAAAAATAAGCCTCATTATTTTATGTACAACAATTACTGCTTTAGTAGCTTCTACTTTCGGTTTAAATGAAAAAAAATCAGACAAGAAACCAACAGAAAGTAAAGCTAAAACTGAATCATCAACTGTTCCATTACCCAATTTTGGTATTAATGGAGGAATAAATATTAATAATAGATTTGTTGCAAATACGAATAAACCAGAATTAACTTATATTGTTAGAGGTTATAGTGAAAAAGGATATCATAAAACAATAACTCGTCAAAAACTATCTGAAGCAACTTCAATTAGTGATATAATTGAAAATTATCCTAAGAGTTGGATTCAAAATTATAATTCTGTCGTTATTTCTGGAATTGCAAATAAGGAAGAATCTGAATCTATTGCTTCAAATGCAACTTTAACTCAAAATCAAAAAGAACTATTAGCTACCGCATTTGAAATACATATTGCGGTGCATTATCAAAAGAGAAATTATAACGACATTATCCAAAACCGACAGATGAACACCTCTTTTGTTGTTATACCTGAGATTCAGGCTAAATTTGAAGGAGGACATGACAAAATGATTGCTTATTTAAAGAGAAATAGTTTAGATAAAATAAATTCTAAAAACCTAATGTTACCTCAACCAACTATATACTTTACAGTTAATAAGTTTGGGGATATTAAGAACTCCGAATTAACAGAAACTTCAGGAAATAATGAGATTGACAAAATGTTAATTCAAATGGTTAAAAGTATGCCACAGTGGATACCCGCAAAAAATGCTACTGGAAAAAATGTTGAACAAAGATTTGCGTTGGACATAGAAGTAGATGGTTGTTAAATCAACTATTACTTAGTTGTGAAGAAAGTGCTTTGAAAAGCACTTCATATTCCTCAAAACGGTGTTCTCGTATTGGCCTAATTTTAGGATCTGTATCAAAATAAAGCAATAAACAAGGTGAAATATTCTTGTATATTTCTACATATTGATAACGAATAAATTCTTTGTTTTGAATACGCTGTTTTATCTTATTGTGGTATGGGTACAATCTACTTTATTTAATAACATTCATAAAACTATCAAAACTAGTAATCGCATGCTGATTATCTGAAAGATTTAATTTTTCTCCGAAAGACATGTCACAACATATAAAGATATTAGGGTCGTCAAATCTATTTTTCATTTCAGATAAATACTTGTTAAACATTTTTTGTTGATTCTGCCTAACAGCAAAAGTTAAATAATGAGTCGGTTTAACATTCTCGGCAACTTGATAAAGATTTTTTATTGGAACATTCTCTCCAAGGTAGATGACCGTAACAGATTTTGACCTGAGCATAAAATTAGCAATTAGCAGTCCAATGTCATGCATTTCTGCCTCTGGCAAAAAGAGTACCCATTTTTCAGTTTGAATAGATGCAGGCTCAAGAGCATCTATTGCTGCAAACATCTTTTGTTTAATCAAATTAGACACAAAATGTTCTTGCGAAGGTGTAAGTTCAGATACTGACCACAAAAGCCCTAGCTTTACTAACATAGGATAAAATACCTTATTGTAAGATTGAAGTAAGCCAAAACTTAAAATTGAATTTGATAAAGCTTTATCAAATGCTTTCTCATCATAGGCTAAACCAGAAATAATCAATTGATTTGTCAGCATTTCCTCTTTAAGACCTATAGAACTTGTTTCTCCAAGGGTTTTAATTTCCTCATTAAATTCTTTATCAGATAATTTACTTATTACTGAAATTTTATTTCCGGCATTCATCAACGAAACAATATTGAGTAGCTTCAATAATTGTTTATCGTCATAATACCTAATGTTTGTTTCTGTTCGAAGCGGAACTAAAACCTTGTAACGCTGTTCCCAAATACGTATAGTATGCGCTTTTACTCCAGATAATTGTTCTAAATCAGAAATCTTATATTTAGCCATAATGTTTAATAAAATTTAAAGTTAGTTAAACATTATGGTAAAAAAAAGTAGTTTTTTTAAGGAAACATTGTCTAATAAACTGATGTGAGCTTAATATTATGTAGCTAATATCTATTTTTTTAATAAAAACATACTGCTTTTTTCATCAAGAAACCCTTTATAGCAAAGATCTATTGTAATAAAACTACTTCTTGTTTAATTTTTTTTAAAAATACTTAAACAGTTATTGACATTTTGTTTATGTTTGTACTTTAAATATTAAACAAAAAACTCAAATGACATGAAAAAAATATTACTATTATTAAGTGCAGGAGCCTTCATTGTAAATTCAAATGCGCAGACTGCCCGAATTCAAGCCATTCATAATTCTGCCGATGCAGTAGCTAGCATAGTTGATGTGTACTTAGATGGAAATTTATTAATTGATGATTTTGCTTTTAGAACAGCAAGTCCTTTCATAGATGCACCAGCGGGAGTAGCAATTAGCTTAGCTATTGCCCCTTCAACAAGCACATCTGTAGCAGATGCAATTGTTACTTTTCCTTTTACACTGACAGCTAATGAAACTTATGTTTTAGTTGCAGAAGGAATTCTAAGTACTACAGGATACTCTCCGGATGCAACAACAGCAGCAGGATTTGACATTAAAGTATATGGATTAGGAAGAGAAGCAGCAGCAATTGCTGGTAACACCGATGTGTTAGTTCATCATGGAGCAACAGATGCACCAACAGTAGATGTAAGAGAGCGAACTTTAGGAGCTACAATAGTAGATGACGCTTCTTATGGTGATTTTTCTGCATACTTAGAATTACCAACTGCTGATTATATTTTAGATGTACAAACATCTGATGGATTAACAACAGTAGCTTCTTACTCAGCACCATTATCTACATTAGGATTAACAAATCAAGCATTAGTAACAGTAGCATCTGGTTTTTTAAATCCAGCTGTAAACTCTAATGGACCAGCATTTGGTTTATGGGTTGCACTGCCCACTGGAGGAGCGTTAATAGAATTGCCAGCAGCAGCGGCACCAACAGCAAGAGTTCAGGTAATTCATAACTCTGCAGATGCAGCAGCAAGTTTAGTAGATGTATATTTAGATGGAGCTTTACTAATTGATGATTTTGCTTTTAGAACAGCAAGCTCTTTTATAGATGCACCAGCAACTCAAGGTATTTCTATTGCAATAGCACCATCAAATAGTACATCTGTTGCTCAAGCAATTGCTACGTTCCCTTATAACTTGGCAATAAATGAAACTTATGTTTTAGTTGCAGAAGGAATTGTAAGTACTACAGGATACTCTCCGGATGCAACAACAGCAGCAGGATTTGATATTAAAGTATATGGATTAGGAAGAGAAGCAGCAGCAATTGCTGGTAACACCGATGTGTTAGTTCATCATGGAGCAACAGATGCACCAACAGTAGATGTAAGAGAGCGAACTTTAGGAGCTACAATAGTAGATGACGCTTCTTATGGTGATTTTTCTGCATACTTAGAATTACCAACTGCTGATTATATTTTAGATGTACAAACATCTGATGGATTAACAACAGTAGCTTCTTACTCAGCACCATTATCTACATTAGGATTAACAAATCAAGCATTAGTAACAGTAGCATCTGGTTTTTTAAATCCAGCTGTAAACTCTAATGGACCAGCATTTGGTTTATGGGTTGCACTGCCCACTGGAGGAGCGTTAATAGAATTGCCAGCAGCAGCGGCACCAACAGCAAGAGTTCAGGTAATTCATAACTCTGCAGATGCAGCAGCAAGTTTAGTAGATGTATATTTAGATGGAGCTTTACTAATTGATGATTTTGCTTTTAGAACAGCAAGCTCTTTTATAGATGCACCAGCAACTCAAGGTATTTCTATTGCAATAGCACCATCAAATAGTACATCTGTTGCTCAAGCAATTGCTACGTTCCCTTATAACTTGGCAATAAATGAAACTTATGTTTTAGTTGCAGAAGGAATTGTAAGTACTACAGGATACTCTCCGGATGCAACAACAGCAGCAGGATTTGATATTAAAGTATATGGATTAGGAAGAGAAGCAGCATTAACTTTAGGAAATACAGATATATTAGTACACCACGGTGCAACAGATGCTCCAACAGTAGATGTTGATGAACAAACTGCAGGAAACTTGGTAAATGATGCCTCTTATGGAGACTTTGCAGGGTATTTAGAATTACCAACTGCAGATTACAGATTAAGAGTTAAAGATGCTACAGGAACAACAACAGTAGCAGCTTACTTAGCGCCATTAGCTACATTAAATTTAAATGATCAAGCATTAGTTGTAGTAGCATCAGGTTTTTTAAATCCTGCTGTAAATTCTAGTGGACCAGCATTTGGATTATGGGTAGCGCTTTCATCAGGAGGAGCATTAATAGAATTACCTGAAGATTTAACTCTTAGCATTGGAGAACAGTCAGATAATATTAAAGTTACAGTATATCCTAATCCTGCAAATGATGTTATAACATTTAAGGGAATAGTTTTACAAAATGCTGAAATCAGATTAATGGATGTTGCCGGAAAGCTAATTAGTAATAAACTTTATTCTACTTCAGAAAACAGTATTAACATTTCACAACTTCCAAAAGGATGTTACCATATTATGATTAACAATGATTCTACCCCAATTCATTCTAATTTTATTAAACTTTAATAGTTAGATTTATTTAATCCAAGAAAGGCTGCCAATATTAATTGGCAGCCTTTTAGTATTGGCAACAAAACTCTTTAAGATATTTATTATGTACTCGCTTGGTAAAATTATCTCATTTATCAGTACATAAAGTCATTAGCCATCTGTTTTAAATATTAATTTACTGATGATATTTATATTTACTAGCATCTTAGGCATTTTCTAAAAAAGCCAAATAAACAAAAAAGTAGCTACTCCTACCCATTTATCGAACAGACCAACTGTTAAAAGAATAAATATCAAAATGCAGAAATTTAACTAATGGTTATAAATAATAGATAATTTAGTTTTTTTACTGACAATAAAATTAAAGCTTAAAAGGGCACTTAACCATTAAGTCTTAAAAGAATAAAGAAGGACAATTTAAGGGTAAAGTTCTTCTGAAAAAAAACTAATTATTGAATCAAATTAAGAAACTCATCAAAATTTGAAATTATATTTTGATTATCAAAAAGATTAAAATCGTCTTTAAAGGATGAATCACAACAAACATAACAAGTAGAAGAATTGAATTTACTATTCATAGTCGATAAATATTTATTTACAACATCTCGTTGATTATGTCTAACCACAAAAGATAAATAATGAGTAGCATTGACATTTTTAGAAACTTCATAAAGATCTTCAAGATTTACATTCTTACCTAAATAAGTAACTTTATGTCCCCTTTTTCTTAAGGCATAACTTGCTATCAAAAGACCTATATCATGTATTTCTCCTTCAGGTAAAAATAACACCCATTTTTCTAAACAATCAGAAGACGGCTTTATCGCATCTATTGCTGTTAAAATCTTTTGCCGAATTAAACTAGTTACAAAATGTTCTTGAGAAACAGATAATTCAGAGATAGTCCACAAAAGGCCAATTTTAACAAGCATAGGGTATAGTACTCTTTTGTATGCACCCAATAAGCCAAAACTCAAAATAGAATTAGAAAAAGCCTTCTCAAATCCAAACTCATCATAAGTTAATCCAGAACTGATTAATTGATTAATAAGTATTTCTTCTTTTATCTCGAGAGTCCCTGTTTGTAAAAGATTACTAATTTGAGAATTGAACTCATGATCGGATAGCTTTACAATTTTTGATATTTTATTTCCAGCATTCTTTAGCGAAACAACATTAAGAAACTTCCTTAATTCAAGGTCATCATAATATCTAATATTTGTATCTGTACGAAAGGGTGTAGGCATGTCATAACGCTTTTCCCACATTCTAATAGTATGAGCTTTTACTCCGGAAAGTTTTTCTAAATCAGAAATTTTGTATCTACTCATAGTTGTTCATCTATTTACAATATTAGCTAAACATTATTTAATAATTGAAATTACTGTCCACATTCTATTTAAACATAGAAATCAAATACAACAAGAAATCAACAAACAAACCACTACTAGTACAATTTATATCCCGAACACATTTTGTTTAACTTTTTATATGATAAACAAAACATAACTAGTATATTTGTTAAAGTTGTTTTACATAGTTTAGAAAATGAACATAATTGCATACATAACTATAGGAGCTTTAAGTTTAGGCATCTTTAGCCAAATAAAAACGAACACAAGCGTGAGAGACACACAGACTCCTAAATATGAAGTTCTTAAGACATTTGATCAGTTTGAAATTAGAAAATATCCTGAAATGATTATGGCCTCTGCATCCTTAGGAAATGGTACATATTCAGACCTTTCTAGCAAAGGGTTTAGAACGGTGGCAAGCTATATTTTTGGAAATAACGATGCTGAAAAAAAAATATCTATGACTTCGCCAGTAGTATCAACTGTAGGTAAAGACATTAAAATGAGCTTTATTATGCCTTCAGAATATGAAATAGAACAATTGCCTAACCCAAATAATAAAAACGTTAAAATCCAACTGGTAAAAGAAAAAACATTGGCTGTAATAGGTTTTAGTGGTTTCGCAAATGATTCTGATATAAAAGAACATAGTAACAACCTTAAAATACTATTAAAAAAATCAGGTATAGAAAATACTGGACAAGTATTTTTTTATGGATATAATCCTCCTTACCAACTACTCAACAGAACCAATGAAATTGCTATAGAAATCATCCAATATGAAAAATAAAACAATCGCTATAATAGGCTCTGGATTTTCAGGACTGTCATCTGCAGCTTACCTAGCGAAAGAAGGCTATAAAGTTCATGTATTCGAAAAAAATGAATGCTTAGGAGGTAGAGCCAGAAAATTTGAAAACTCTGGATTTAGTTTTGATATGGGACCAAGTTGGTATTGGATGCCTGAAGTTATAGACTCTTTTTTTAAAGATTTTAATAGCTCAGTAAGTGAACACTTCGAATTAAAAAAACTTTCACCTGCGTTTAACCTAATATT
>CAJWVX010000116.1 GCA_913048175.1 uncultured Flavobacteriales bacterium
ATGACTTTAAAGAAAAGGAAATTGAGACTAAAGAAGATATCAAAGAATATAAAGAGGCAGAATATAAAGAATCAGAATGGAAAGAGGTAGAAGTTTTAACTGAAGTAGATCCTATAATGTTTGCTCAAAATATGCCTCATTATTTAGATTGTGCTTCAATGACTGAAGATCAAAGAAAAATATGTACTCGTGACAAAATGTACAAACATTTTGGAAAGAAAATGAGTATTCCAGCTACAGTAAAAATGCTTGGCAAGGCTTCATATATGGCTTTTGTATATTTCGAGGTTAATAAAAAAGGAAAGATTTCAAACGTAAAAATCCTTAACGATGAAAATCATAAAATCCCTAGAGAACTAGAGAGGGAAGCTTATGCAGCAGTAAGCTCTTTACCAGACCTTGAACCTGCCAAAAACCATGGAAAGAAAGTGAAAGTGTTATATAAAATACCGATTAACTTTACGGTTAGATAATAAAAAAGCCAAGTTGAAAAACTCGGCTTTTTTATTGACTTATACGTTGTGAAACCTTATAAACTCTTTGTTCTTCCTCCATCAACAGGAACATTAATTCCGTTAATGTAGCTTGCTGCCGGAGAAGCTAAAAATGCAACAGCATTAGCAACCTCTTCTGGTTGAGCAATACGTTTCATAGGAACTTGATCTGCCATTGCTTGCTTAATTACATCAGCATCACCGCCAGTTTTGTCGGCTTTGTTCTCTATAATATCTTTTAATCGTAAAGTGTCTGTTGCTCCTGGTAACACATTGTTTACTGTAATTCCAAATTCACCTAATTCGTTAGCTAAAGTTTTAGCCCAACTGGCTACAGCACCTCTAATTGTATTAGAAACTCCTAATCCATTTAAAGGCTGTTTTACAGAAGTTGAAATAATATTAATAATTCTTCCGTAACCACTATTTTTCATTCCCTCTCTTACTGCTTGCATCATAATATGATTACAAATTAAGTGGTTAGAAAAGGTATCGATAAATTCATCTGTTTTCGCATTCTCAATTAACCCTCCTGCTGGGCCTCCAGTGTTGTTAATTAAAATGTTTATTTCAACTTCGTTGGCCTCAATATAATTTTCTACGTGTAATTTTAATTGTGGAGGAGTACTGAAATCGGCTTTAATGTAGTTATGAGTTTGACCTTTTGTAGTATCTAATTCATTTTTTACATCAGCTAATTTTTGCTCATTTCTGGCAACTAAAATAATGTTAGCGCCTAAAAGAGCTAATTCTACTGCAATAGCTTTTCCTATTCCTTGGGTACTACCACAAACGATAGCATTTTTCCCTGTTAAATCTAAGTTCATTTCGTTCTGTTTTAGGAAGGTAAAAGTAACTTATTTTACCAATAATCTAAATCCATTTCTTTATACATTAATAATTTTAAGAGAAGAATCTTCTTTTAAGTATTTCCTAAGTTTAGCAATAAAGACATCCATACTTCTAGTGGTAAAGTAATTGTTGTCCTTACAAATTTGATTGAGTGCTAAATTTCTTGATACTACTTGGTTAACACTTATACAATAGCTTTATCAATAATTGAGGTCAGTATGGCGAGTGAAGGGCAAAAGAAGTGATTGCCATTTTGAGGGTAAGTATTTTAAGAAGACTGACACAAGCGAAAATAAAGAAGGGGTTTATATTTTTCATATTACTCAAGGAAACAAAGTTAAATTGAGGAAAATGATAATAAAGTTAGTTTAGTTTTTAGTTAGTTAAAAACCCCAAATGTTTTGCATTTAGGGTTTTTTATTATCCAGTTTCTTACTACTTTTAGGCAAATAAAAAATGCAAGCTTATGTCAGTAATGATGCCTTTTAATTTTACTCAATGGATTGAGGATAATAAAGATAAACTAAAGCCACCTATCGCTAATAAAAACATGTATCCTTTGGGTAAAGATTTTATTGTAATGGTTGTTGGCGGACCTAATGCCCGTAAGGACTATCACTTTAATGAAACAGAAGAATTATTTTATCAAATTAAAGGAGATATTCAGGTTACTATTCAGCAAGATGGTAAAGCTGTAAAGGTGCCAATAAAAGAAGGTGAAATGTTTTTGTTGCCTGCTAACATTCCACACTCACCGAATAGAGATGAAGGGTCTATTGGCCTTGTAATAGAAAGGGTGAGAAAAGGAACTGATTTTAGAGATGGATTAATGTGGTTTTGTGATTCGTGTAATCACAAATTGTTTGAAGAGAGATTTACTTTAAATGATATTGAAAAAGATTTTTTAGATGTATTTAAGAAATATTTTAATTCAGAAGAACACAGAACTTGCGATAAGTGTGGAACTATAATGGAAACGGATCCGAAATTTACCACAAAAAAGTGATGGGGCTTAGGTGATGAGTGAAAAGAATTATTTGTGCATTGTTCTATGGAAAAAGGGAAAAGTTATACTGAATTAAATACATGGAAAGAGTCAAGGGTTTTAGTTAAGTTGATTTATGAGTTAGTATCAGAATTCCCTAAAGAAGAATTATATGGTATTACATCGCAAATAAAACGATCAGCGATTTCTGTACCATCAAACATAGCAGAAGGAGTTGGCAGATTTACCTCTAAAGACTCATTACGTTTTTTTTATATTTCAAGAGGTTCATTGTATGAACTGGAAACACAACTATATTTATCTTTTGATTTAAGGTTTATTTCTCAAAAAGAACTTGATACTGCTTTGTCTCAAATTACTATCGTAAATAAACTGTTGTCAGGGTTCATTAACCATTACAAGAAGAAACTATAATACTATGCACCAATTACAAAACGCAAAGCACAACCAAAGAATTAACGGCCACGGACATATATTACCAGAACCAAGTCAGATTCCAAAATTTATGAAGGACAAAAAATTGTTCTGGATAGATGATGATAAAAAATTCATGCGTCAAGGAGATTGGACTAGGCCAATTACAGACCCTAGTTTTTTTCTAGAAGATAAGTTAATCTGGATGGACAAGTATAATATCGATCATGGAGTTATGCTTAATTTATCACAGATTTATTGTAATGGTTGGCAACAACAAGATGCAAAAGATGCTATTCAATGGCAAAATGATTTTAACGCATCAGTACAACATGGAAACCCCGAGAAGTTTACTAGTGGTTTTGTTGTTCAGCCTTTGTATATGGATGATGCACTTGCAGAGGTAGAGCGATGTGTAACCCAGTTTGGGCTAAAATTACTTTGTTTGCCTACACACTTTTTAAATGCGGCAAATGAATGGACTTCTATTGCAGATAAATCGGTTTTTCCGATTTATGAAATGGCAAATAAATACAATTTAGCTATTGAAATTCATCCTTATGATGGTGAAAAAATGGTGAATTTGAAAGATCAATATTGGCGTTTTCATTTAGTTTGGATGATGGCGCAATGTGCTGATACGTTGCATTTATATACATTAAACGATATCCCAAATAAGTTTCCTAATGTTAGAACATGTTTTGCACATGGTTGTATGTTGGGTATGGCTAATTATGGAAGAAGATTACAAGGGTTTGATGGAAGACCTGATTTGTTTCAGGGTACAGAAAATCCAAGAGCAACTTTAGGACATAAAAATTTATTTTTTGATACACTTGTCCATGATTCTTATACGTTGGAATTATTAAAAAGAAGGGTCGGAGTTTCTCAAATTGTTGCTGGGTTGGACGATCCATATCCTTTAGGAGAGATGGAAGGCGTTGGTAATTCCTTTCCAGGGAGAGTGATAGATTTTGCTGTTGAGGTAGATATTTTAACGAAACGAGAAGCAGATGAAATTTGGAGAGATAACGTTTTGAGATGGTTGGGATAAAAAAAGCCATATATATTCTTATCACTTTTTGTGTTCTTACTAATCTTAGAGCACAAAGTCCTGTTGATACAACTTACAGTGAAAATTTTAAGCCTGGAAGATTGGGCTTGGTTGCTGGTAGCGGTGGTGTTTTTTATGGAGGAATGCTTACTGGCTTAGCAGCGGTTTGGTATCAAGATAACAATTGGATAGGCCTTCATGTGAAAAATGATAATGCTGGCTGGTTGCAGATAGATAAATACGGTCATGCTTACACCACATACGTGATGGGAAAGCTAGGAATGAATGCTATGCGTTGGACTGGTTCAAAACGAAAGAGAGCTATTTGGTATGGAGGTTCATTTGGGTTTTTGTTTATGACTTCTGTTGAATTATTAGATGGGAATTATGCTGAGTGGGGATTTTCACCAATGGATATGGTTGCAAATGCTTCCGGAAGTTTATTATTAATTGGACAAGAGTTAGCTTTTAAAAAGCAAATATTAACCTATAAATTTTCTTATCATCATACTGAATTAGCTCAGCAAAGACCTAATGTGTTGGGAGATACAGATTTGTCAAGAGTTGTAGCTGATTATAACGGACAAACATTTTGGCTTTCATTAAACTTGAGATCTGTTTTTAAACATCAAGAGTTTCTTCCTAAGTGGTTAAATTTTTCCGGTGGTTATGGCGCTTATGGTATGTTGTCTGCAGAAAATAATCCGTTAATTTATGATAGTGATACTAGATCTTACCTTCCTACCGTAGAGAGATACCGAAGTTATTACTTGTCATTAGATATCGACTTTGATAAAATTGAAACAAGATCGAAGTTCTTAAAATCTACCTTCTTCTTTTTAAATATGATAAAGATTCCATTACCAACATTAGAGTTTAATACTTTAGGAGAACAAAAGCTTCATCCTTTCTTTTTTTAAGAAATCTTATTCCAATTGGAGGACAATTTTTTACTGGCTAAAACAGAGGAGTCTATTCAAAAAGTTGTTCAAGGCAAAATATACCCAGATTTCTCTCAGCATCATAGGTATCTATTAAATCTCTTTCTGATAAGATACTACATCTAAAGCCTTTCCGAACTTTATACCAATTTTTTTAAGATGCCCAACTTTAAAATAGTTGTATTTTTCAAATAAAGAAATACTTACAATATTATCAGCCGTAATAACAGCAATTAGGTTGTTAATTTCATTTTTCTTGGCAATGTTTTCTAGAAAGGATAAGGTAGCTTTCCCTAAACCTTTTCCTTTTGAATCTTGGTTCAAGTAAAGGGTTATTTCTGCAGATTGATCATAAGCTTCTTTATATCGAAACTGAGAAAGGTAACAAAACCCACAAACATGATTGTCAACTAAAACAACAAAAGATTGGTATTTAGAATGACCAACGGATAACATTCTTTCTAATTCTTCTTGATCAACTTCTTCTAAATGAAACGTTGCAGTAGAGTTGAGAACATACCAATTATAAATAGTTAAGGCTTCTGATAAATTTTCTTTTGTAACTCTTTTAAACTGAATGCTCATATATATGTTTTTCTTATCAAGAAAAAATACGTTCTATCTCATCTAAGGCTGTAAAAACATCAGCACTTTGATCTTGGGTAACCAACTTCATTCTATGTTCTTTAAAATGAGATATTCCTTTAAAATAATTGCCGTAATGTCTTCTCATTTCAACAACGCCTAAAGTTTCGCCTTTCCATTTTACTGACATTTCTAAATGCCTTCGAGCAGCAGTAATTCTATCTTTTAAGGTTGGAGCAGCTAAGTATTGCCCCGTAGCCATAAAGTGTTTAATCTCATTAAAAACCCAAGGATAACCTATACTTGCCCTTCCTATCATTACACCATCAATACCGTACCTGTCTTTTACTTCAACTACTCTTTCTGGGGTGGTAACATCACCATTTCCAAAAATAGGAATGTGCATTCTTGAGTTATTTTTAACATCGCCAATTAGTGTCCAATCAGCATCTCCTTTATACATTTGTTTACGAGTTCTTCCATGTATAGAAAGTCCTTGTATTCCAACATCTTGCAAACGTTCTGCTACTTCAACAATGTATTTTGTTTCTTCGTTCCAACCCAAACGAGTTTTTACAGTAACTGGTATGTTAGTAGATTTTACAATTGCAGCAGTCATTGCCACCATTTTAGGGATGTCTTGCAAAATTCCTGCTCCAGCACCTTTTCCGGCAACCTTTTTTACCGGACAACCATAATTGATATCAATAATATCTGGATTTGCAGCAGCAGTTAGTTCTGTCGCTTGCTCCATTGATTCAATGTTGTTGCCAAAAATCTGAATCCCTACAGGGCGTTCATATTCAAAAATATCTAATTTCTGAACACTTTTAACTGCATCTCTTATTAGTCCCTCAGAAGAGATAAACTCTGTATACATTAAATCTGCACCGTTTTCTTTACATAAAGCTCTAAATGGAGGATCGCTAACGTCTTCCATTGGAGCAAGTAAAAGTGGAAATTCTCCTAATTCTATGTCGCCTATTTTTACCATCTTTGTTCTACAAAACTACTATAAATATGATTTCCAAAACAGAATTAAATAAAAGTCCTTTTTTACAATTTATTTTATTGTTGTTTTTGTGCTTAATTTCTGTTGTATTATTCTCCATTATTGGCATAGTTATCACTACAATTACTTACGGTTTCAGCCCATCGACCTTTAATAATTTAGGAGACCCAAATATTATTGAAGGATTGAAAATGTTACAATTGTTTAGTGCTGTTGGTCTATTTATAGTGCCGCCTTTAGCTTATGGGTTATTTGTATCAAAAAAACCTTTTGAAAATCTTAGCTTAAATGCCCTAAACAAACCGATTAACTATTTGCTGGTTACCATTTTTATGGTTGTTTTAACTCCTTTTTTATCTTGGGTAATTGAATTGAATGCAAGTATGGTTTTACCTGACTTTTTAAGTAGTGTAGAAGAGTGGATGAGAGCAAGCGAGAGTAAGGCCGAAAGTTTAACAAAAGCTTTTTTAACCTATGATGGAGTAGGAAGTTTAATCTACATTATGTTAATAGTAGCAATTGTTCCTGCAATAGGAGAGGAATTACTTTTTAGAGGGGTTCTTCAAAAAATAATGATTGCTTGGACAAAAAATCCACATACTGGAATTTGGATTACTGCATTTTTATTTAGCGCTTTGCACATGCAGTTTTTTGGATTTTTTCCGAGAATGTTGCTAGGAGCTTTATTTGGATATTTATTTTTATGGTCAAAATCTTTATGGTTACCAATTTTAGGTCATTTTATTAATAACGGAACAGTTGTACTTGCCAGCTATTTTTATCCAGAAATGATTGAAAATACTGATGTTAATGCTTTTGGAGAAGGGAGTGAGAGTTTTGTTACCTATGGTTTAAGTTTTGTTTTTGGGTTAGCAATTCTCTTTTTAATATGGAAGATTAACAGAGATAAAAAAACAGCAGAACTCTATGTTGCGCCTGATTCAGCATCTCAACAACAAAAGAATTCATCTAACCAAAATCTTTCGTAACTTTGTTATTATAAGAGAATTTGTTTTACAGGAAAAATAAAGAATATGAGCACTATATTATTAGGATTTATCGGGCCGTGGCAAATAGGATTGATTGTCGCTATCGTTCTATTGTTATTTGGAGGTAAAAAAATACCACAATTAATGAAAGGCATAGGTTCTGGAATTAAAGAATTTAAAGAAGGAATTAAAGAAGGCGAAGATGCTACTAAGTCAGAGGATAAAGAAGCAGAAAAGTTAAGTTAAATACTGCTTAAAAAAGCATTTTTAAATATTTTAAGAAAGTATAATTGAACAAATTATACTTTCTTGCATTTTGGCTGTTTGTAAATTTCTGACAACACCAGTTATAACAATCATTAAGAAAATACGTTTAATAGACTATGAAATTTAAATTTCTAACACTTTTATTATTTGCCATTTCGATTAAGAGTTTTTCTCAAGGCAATGATTCAGCAAAAGTAATTTTGGATGATGATCCTGTATTAGCTGCAATTGATAGTATGATGGCTTCTGGATACTTTGAAAGCCTAGGGTTTAACGATAATGTAGAGGAACTAAATACCAATGGTTATGCTGTTGATTCTATTCCTGTTTTTGATAGTTTAACCTATGCTAAACGTTTTGAAGTGTTAAATGCCAATTCGCCTTTTAGTATTGTTTACAATGATTATATTACTGGATACATTAATTTGTATGCTAAAAGAAGACGAAAAACTACTGCAAAAATGTTAGGACTGGCTCCAGTATATTTTCCAATTTTTGAAGAGAACTTGGATAAATACAATATGCCATTAGAGTTAAAATACTTGCCAATTATTGAGTCTGCTTTAAATCCTAAAGCAAAATCGAGAGTTGGTGCTGGTGGTTTGTGGCAATTTATGTATCGTACCGGTAAAATGTTTGATTTAGAAGTTACTTCATATTATGATGAGAGAAGTGATGTATACAAATCAACAGATGCTGCTTGTCAATATTTAAAATCATTACACAAAATGTATGATGATTGGAATATGGCTTTGGCAGCATACAATTGTGGACCAGGAAATGTAAATAAAGCGATTAGAAGATCAGGAGGGAAGAAAACGTATTGGGAAATTAGAAACTTTTTACCAAGAGAAACTAGAGGTTATGTTCCAGCATTTTTAGCAGTAAACTATGTAATGGCTTACGCTTCAGAACACAATATTTATCCAATAGTGCCAGATGTCTCTTGTTTTAATGTGGATACCGTAACGCTTTCAGATCATTTATCTTTTGCTCAAATATCAGAGTATTTAGATTTACCAATAGAGTATATTGAATTTCTTAATCCAACGTATAAGCAAAACTTTATTCCTAATACTGGAGAAGCAAATACACTGTGTTTACCTGTAGATAAAATGGGTGACTTTATCACTAATGAGAAAACTATTTACTCCTTAAAAACGGAGCAGGATAGAAAAGATAGTATTGCTTTTGCCCAAAACAAACCGGTTTCTTCAGCCAAAAAAGGGAATGCTACCGTTTATAGAGTTAAAAGTGGAGATGTTTTAGGCTCTATTGCAAACCGTTACCATTGTAGAGTAAGTCAGATAAAGGATTGGAATAATTTACATAGTGATCGGTTAAGAATAGGGCAGAAGCTATATCTATATGCAAAACCAAGTTACGCTGTTCAAAACAAAAAGAAAGCAATGGTAGCTGCAAAAAAGGCTCAACCAAAATCTGATGGAAAATTCATGTATCATACGGTAAAGTCTGGAGATAATCTTTGGGATATAGCCAATAAATACGATGGAGTAAGCGTTGAGCAGATACAAAAATTAAATAATGCTATAAATACTCGACAATTAAAACTGGGTACAAAGCTTAAGATTAAACCTGTTGGTTAATAATAATATGTTCTCCCTTAGAAAATGGAGTTAGGTATTGATAGATTTTTCAGTCTTCTTAGCCCTTTCATTCAAGATAGAATATTAACTTTTTATAATATGAATTTACTATCCAAATTTTTTATCGTGTTATTAATTTCATTAACATTTGTTTCTTGTGATGAGATGAATGAGCGTGTTTTACCTTCTTGCACCGGTAGATCAGGAGATTTATTAATTGTGGCGGATTCTGTAACCTATAATTACCAAACAGGTGCTGCAATTCAACAAGTTTTTTCTCAAGAACAAGTTGGTCTGCCTCAACGAGAAGCTTTGTTTAATCTGATACAAATACCACACAGATCTTTTGCAAGAATATTTCACACAACACGTAATATCTTGATGGTTCATATAGAGCCCGAAAGTAAAATAAAATTAACGGTAAGGGAGGAAGTTTGGTCAGAAACACAGTTAGTAGTCACTATTACTGCGCCAACAGATAAAATAGCTGCAGAAACGATAGAAAAGAATGCTGCAGTTTTGTTAGATTATTTTAATAATAAAGAGTTGGCTCGTTTGCATGCTAAATTTAGAGTGAATGCTAACTCATCACATGCAAAGTATTTAAATGAGAAATTTGGATTGAGTTTAAGCCTTGATGAGTTGTACATTGTTGCGGCAGAAACCGAGGATTTTATCTGGTTAAGAAAAGAAAAGAGTGTTGGTGGTCATCCCGTAAGTCAAGGGATTATTATTTATACTTATCCTTATGCGAGTGATAGCACTTTTGATGTTGCCAATTTGGTTGCAAAAAGAGATGGTTTCACTAAAGCTAACGTTGCTGGAGGCAACAAAGGTTCTTATATGACATCTTATTTGGAATATATTCCCGGACAGCAAGAAATAAGCTTAAATGGTGTTTATGTTAATGAATTACGTGGGCTTTGGCAGATGAAAGGTGATTTTATGGGAGGCCCTTTTATAAACTACTCTTTAGTTGATGAACAAAAAAATAGAGTTGTTTGTATAGATGGTTACGTTTATGCACCTAAATTTGATAAAAGAGAGTTCTTGAGAGAACAAGAAGCGTTGATTAAGACAATAACGTTTTAATTTACTCTGCTAATAACTTGGCTACAAAATCATTGGTTTGTTCAATGTATCTTGTATAGTAAGATCCAGTTCCAGGGCCATAGAAACCAGTTCTAATTTTCTGAATATTTCCTTCTCTATCAATAAATATAGATGTTGGATAGGACATAATATGATTTAACATTGGTAGAGCTTCAGCGGCTGCAATCTTATTAGCTTTACCTGCTATTAAAAATTCATAATTAGCACTAAAATTCTTCTGAATCTTTATAATATTTGCAGAGGCAGCTTCAAAATTTTCAGATTTGTCAAAAGATAAAGCAATAATCTCTAATCCTTTATCCTTATTTTTGCTGTAAAGTTCTGCTAAGTAGGCTGTTTCATCTTTACAATTAGGACACCAAGGCCCCATTATGTTAACAATTACAACTTTGTTCTGAAATTTCTCATCTGTTAGCGATATTGTATCAGCATTCGTGTTTGGAAAAGAAAATGCCAATTTTTCGTACCCTTCTCTTAAATAGGTTAGAGAATCTGGATTTGACAATTCAAAAGAATCGTTTTTAGAAGCAACCCAAGGTTCTTCCCAATGCGAACCAGACCAAAACACACCAGTTAGTTTTCCATGAACTAGAGTAGCTTTAAATAGGAAAAGATGAGAGCCATCAAAACAAGATAAATAAAAGTTGTTGTTGTACATATTCCCTTCAAGAAAACGATAGTCACCAGTTTCAGTCATAAAAGTTCCTGTAACATAGTTATCTACTTGTTGAAACTGACCAATTGCCTTGTAGTGGTTATCAGGATTGTTTTTGCTGAAATCAACTTCCCATTTTCCAGAAATATTTTCATTAGTTTTTTTTAAGTTTTCTGGCTTTTTAAAACGAGAGGATTTGCCATGAATTGCAATAAATGGGATAGCATTTTCCTTGCGGTTTTTATACCACATTCCTTCAATTTTTGTAGGGTTTACAATTTCTCCTTCAAACCAAGTGTTAAACAGCGGGTCATGAATTGTAATATTGTTTTCTTCTATAACAACATTTTTAGCCTTTATTTTTTCGGCTGCATTAGAAAAAAAAATATCATAACTTGAATCATTTTTATTGATAATTACATTTACAGGAGCAGAGTTAGTTTCAGAAAGTTGAAATTCTAATAACCAATCTCCCTCAACCAAAGCTGGACTAGATTTCGTTTCTTTTTCTTTTACTGAGGATTCAGAGCAAGAAGCTAACGTAATTAATACAATAAAAATAAAAAGTAAATTTTTCATTGTAACGAAAATACAAAAAAAAATAACATCGAGTTAAATGAGTTATTAACGAT
>CAJWVX010000117.1 GCA_913048175.1 uncultured Flavobacteriales bacterium
ATTGATAATGCCCCTGAAGAAAAAGAAAGAGGTATTACAATTAACACATCTCACGTTGAGTATTCGACAGAAAACCGTCATTATGCACACGTTGATTGTCCTGGTCATGCTGATTATGTAAAGAATATGGTTACTGGTGCTGCCCAAATGGATGGAGCTATTCTTGTTGTTGCCGCAACAGATGGACCAATGCCACAAACACGTGAGCATATCCTTTTAGGTCGTCAGGTTGGTATTCCTAGAATTGTTGTATTTATGAATAAAGTTGATATGGTTGATGACGATGAGTTATTAGAACTAGTTGAAATGGAAATTCGTGAATTATTAACATTCTATGAATATGATGGAGATAATACTCCTGTTATAGCTGGGTCTGCATTAGGAGCTCTAAATGGTGAGCAAAAATGGGTTGATTCACTTATGGAATTAATGAAAAATGTTGATTCATGGATTGAATTACCTAAGCGTGATGTTGATAAAGCTTTCTTAATGCCTATTGAGGATGTTTTCTCAATTACAGGTAGAGGTACTGTAGCAACTGGTAGAATTGAAACTGGTGTTGCAAATACTGCAGATACAGTTGATATCATTGGTATGGGAGCAGAGAAATTAACTTCTACTGTTACTGGTGTTGAAATGTTTAGAAAGATATTAGATAGAGGTGAAGCTGGTGATAATGTTGGTATTTTGTTAAGAGGTATTGAAAAAACTGATATTAGAAGAGGAATGGTGATTTGTAAACAAGGATCTGTTACTCCACATAAGAAATTTAAGGCGGAAGTTTATATTTTAAAGAAAGAAGAAGGAGGAAGACATACTCCATTCCATAACAACTACAGACCTCAGTTTTATGTTAGAACAACTGATGTTACTGGAACAATTGATTTACCATCTGGTGTTGAGATGGTTATGCCTGGAGATAATTTAACAATTAATGTTGAATTAATTCAGTCAATTGCAATGAGTGTTGGATTACGTTTTGCTATTCGTGAAGGTGGTAGAACAGTAGGTGCTGGACAGGTAACTGAGATCGTAGAATAATTAAAATCCATAAATATTTAATGTTAAGATATTATTTTGTTTCATTAACGAAATATCTTGACTTATGTTTACGGGTTTAGCTCAGTTGGTAGAGCACTGGTCTCCAAAACCAGGTGTCGGGAGTTCGAGTCTCTCAACCCGTGCAAAAAAAATAATATGTTAGGAATTTTAAAATATTTTAAGGAATCATTTGAAGAACTAAAGAATCATGTTAGTTGGCCAAGCTTTAATGAAGGTTTAGAACTAACAGTATTAGTTGCGGTTTTTTCAATAATTTTTTCTTTAATTATATGGGCATTAGATAGTGTTTTCAGTAAGATAATTAAGGAATATTTTAATTTGATAAATTAATATTAATGGCAGAGAACAATTCAGAAAATAAGTGGTATGTTGTTAGAGCTGTAAGTGGCCAAGAAAACAAAATTAAAACCTACATTGAAAATGAAATTTCTAGGTTAGGAATGGATGCTTTTGTAGAGGAAATTCTTGTTCCGCAAGAAAAAGTTGTTCAAATAAGAAATGGAAAGAAGGTTACAAAAGATAAAACATACTTTCCTGGTTATATTATGATTAAAGCCAATTTATCTGGAGAAATCCCACATATAATCAAATCTGTAACAAATGTTATAGGTTTTTTAGGAGAAACTAAGGGTGGAGAGCCTATTCCTATGAGACAGGCTGAAGTAAATAGAATGTTAGGAAAAGTAGATGAATTGTCACTTCAGGATGGAACCAATATTATTATTCCATTCATTCATGGTGAAAATGTTAAAGTTATTGATGGACCATTTAATGGGTTTGATGGAACAATTGAAAAAATAAATGAAGAAAAAAGAAAACTTGAAGTAATGGTTAGAATTTTTGGGAGAAAAACTCCTTTGGAATTGAGCTATATGCAAGTTGAAAAGCTATAAAAATAAATGTTACAGAGACTTATGATTTTATTGCTTCCAAATTAAAATCATAAAAACTTAAATTAATGTTATGTCAAAAGAAATAGGTAAAGTTATTAAGTTGCAAGTTAGAGGTGGTGCTGCTAATCCTTCTCCTCCTGTAGGTCCTGCCTTAGGAGCAGCTGGTGTCAACATCATGGAATTTTGTAAGCAATTTAATTCAAGAACTCAGGATAAGCCTGGAAAGGTATTACCTGTAGTTATTACTATTTACAAGGACAAATCTTTTGAGTTTATAATAAAAACACCACCTGCAGCTGTTCAATTAAAAGAAGCTGCAAAAGTAAAAAAGGGATCTGGGGAGCCTAATATTAATAAAGTTTCAAAAGTATCTTGGGATCAGATAAAGACAATTGCTGAGGGTAAAATGGTAGATTTAAATGCATTTACTGTTGAATCAGGAATGAAAATGATCGCTGGTACTGCAAGATCAATGGGAATAAATGTTAAAGGAGGGCAACCACCTAAATAATTTCAATTTAGAATGAGCAAATTAACAAAGAACAGAAAATCTGTAATTGAAAAAATTGACAACAGTAAACTATATACATTAGAAGAGGCATGTGCTCTTTTAAAGGATATAACTACTACAAAATTTGATGCTTCAGTAGATTTAGCTATTAGATTAGGAGTTGATCCTAAAAAAGCTAATGAAATGATTAGAGGAGTCGTTTCTTTACCTCATGGTACAGGTAAAGACATGAAAGTTTTAGCTTTGGTTACACCAGACAAGGAAGATGAAGCAAAAAAAGCAGGTGCGGATTACGTAGGCTTAAATGAGTATCTAGAAAAAATAAAAAAGGGATGGACTGATGTAGATGTTATAGTTACTATGCCTAGTGTTATGGGTAAGTTAGGGCCATTAGGTCGTGTTTTAGGCCCAAGAGGCTTAATGCCAAACCCAAAAACCGGAACTGTAACTATGGACATTGGTAAGGCTATTTCCGATGTTAAATCAGGTAAAATAGACTTTAAGGTAGATAAAGCAGGAATTATTCATGCTGCTATTGGAAAAGTATCTTTTGCTGCTGATAAAATAGCTGGAAATGCTGATGAATTAATTCAGACAATAGTTAAGCTTAAGCCAAGCTCATCTAAAGGAACGTATTTGAAGAGTATTTATATTTCATCAACTATGAGTCCAAGCTTAGCAATAGACCCGAAAATTTAGAATTGAATTATGACAAGAGAAGAAAAATCTAGAGCAATTACAGAGATAACAGATCTGTTATCTCAGAATGAGATTATTTATTTGACAGATATTTCTGGACTTAATTCTGCAGAAACGTCTAATCTAAGAAGACTGTGCTTTAAATCAGGAGTTAAACTTGAAGTAATGAAGAATACACTTCTTGAAAAAGCAATGACGGATTTAGATAAGGATTTTGGGGATCTTTTAGAAACTCTTAAAGGAAATACTTCAGTAATGTTATCTGATGTTGGAAATGCTCCAGCAAAGGTTATTAAAGATTTTAGAAAAAAATCTGACAGACCTATTTTAAAAGGAGCAATTATTGAAAATGACATATACTTAGGTGATGAACAATTAGAACTCTTATCTTCAATAAAATCAAAAGAAGAGCTTATAGGAGAAATAATTCTGTTATTGCAGTCACCAGTAAAAAATGTTATTTCAGCATTAAAATCTAGTAGTAGCAAGTTATCAGGAATTATTCAAACTTTATCTAATAGAGAAGAAAAATCAACTGATAAGGAGGCTTCTGCTGAGGCACCTACTAAGGAGGCACCTACTGAGGAGGTTTCTGTTGAGGCACCTACTAAGGAGGTTTCTGTTGAGGCACTTACTAAGGAGGCTTCTGTTGAGGCACCTACTGAGGAGGCTTCTGCTGAGGCACCTACTAAGGAGGCACCTACGGAGGTTTCTGTTGAGGCACCTACTAAGGAGGCTTCTGTTGAGGCACCTACTGAGGAGGCTTCTGCTGAGGATGACTCTGAAGAAACAAATAAAAAAGAAAATTAAAATTAAATATTAACGAGAAATTACTTAAAAATAGAAAAATGGCAGATTTAAAAACTTTCGCAGAACAGTTAGTTAACTTATCAGTAAAAGAGGTAAGTGAATTGGCTGATATTTTAAAAGATGAATACGGAATAGAACCAGCTGCAACGGCTGTGGCAGCTCCTTCAGGTGGAGCAGCTGCAGGTGATGCTGGTGGAGATGAAGTCAAATCAGAATTTGATGTGATTCTTAAAGCCGCTGGAGGCTCAAAGCTTGCTGTAGTTAAATTAGTTAAGGAATTAACTGGTTTAGGTCTAAAAGATGCTAAGGAATTAGTAGATGGAGCACCTAAGGCTATAAAAGAAGCTGTTGGTAAGGATGAGGCTGAAGGAATGAAGAAATCATTAGAAGAAGCTGGTGCTGAGGTTGAACTTAAATAAGTTCAACATATAAAAGTTCATAGGCATTGATGTTAAGATAAATTCTTAACATCAATGCCTGTTTGTGCTTAAAGATAACCGTAACATATTTTAAAATTTAAAATTATATAATAGATGTCATCAAAAAGAGCAGAAAGAGTTAATTTTTCATCACTGAAAAACTCAATTAATTATCCTGACTTCTTAGATATTCAGATAAAATCATTTCAAGACTTTTTTCAATTAGAAACGAAGTCTGAGGAAAGAGAAAATGAAGGGTTATACAATACCTTTATGGATAATTTTCCAATTTCTGATTCTAGAAATCAATTTGTATTAGAATTTATAGATTATTTTGTTGATCCACCAAGATATAATCTTCAAGAATGTATTGAGAGAGGATTAACCTATAGTGTTCCGTTAAAGGCAAGACTAAAATTATATTGTACTGATCCTGAACATGAAGATTTTGAAACAATTGTTCAAGACGTATACTTGGGAACTATTCCTTATATGACTCCAAGTGGAACTTTTTGTATTAATGGAGCTGAAAGGGTAGTTGTTTCACAACTTCATAGATCACCTGGTGTATTTTTTGGACAATCATTTCATGCAAATGGAACTAAATTATATTCTGCTCGTGTAATTCCATTTAAAGGATCATGGATTGAATTTGCTACAGATATAAATAGTGTCATGTATGCATATATTGATAGAAAGAAAAAATTACCCGTAACTACTCTCTTTAGAGCAATTGGGTATGAAAGAGATAAAGATATTCTTGAAATATTTGATTTAGCAGAAGAAATTAAGGTTTCTAAAAATAATTTAAAAAAGTATTATGGCAGAAAATTAGCTGCTCGTGTTTTAAATACTTGGCATGAGGACTTTGTAGATGAAGATACAGGAGAGGTTGTGTCAATTGAAAGAAATGAAGTATTACTAGATAGAGATACTGAGATTGATAAGGAAAATGTTGAACAGATTATAGAAGCTGGAATTAAGACAGTTTTAGTTCATAAAGAGAGTAATCAGAAAGGTGAATATGCAATAATTCATAATACGCTACAAAAAGATCCTACAAATTCAGAAAAAGAAGCAGTTGAACATATTTATAGACAACTAAGAAATGCTGAGCCACCAGATGAAGAAACAGCTAGAGGAATTATTGATAAGTTATTCTTTAGTGAACAAAGATATAAACTAGGTGAGGTTGGTCGATATAGAATGAATAAAAAATTAGGGCTTGATATTGGTGTAGACAAGCAAGTTTTAACTAAGCAAGATATCATAACTATAATAAAGTATTTGATTGAATTAATAAATTCTAAGTCTGAAATAGATGATATAGATCACTTATCTAATAGAAGAGTAAGAACTGTGGGAGAACAATTGTCTTCTCAGTTTGGTGTTGGATTAGCAAGAATGGCAAGAACTATAAGAGAGAGAATGAATGTAAGAGATAATGAGGTTTTTACTCCTATAGATTTGATAAATGCTAAAACTCTTTCTTCTGTGATAAATACGTTCTTTGGAACAAATCAATTGTCTCAGTTTATGGATCAAACAAATCCATTAGCAGAACTTACTCATAAGAGAAGATTATCTGCACTAGGACCTGGAGGACTTTCAAGGGAAAGAGCTGGTTTTGAGGTAAGAGACGTTCATTATACTCATTATGGAAGACTATGTCCAATTGAAACACCAGAAGGACCTAATATTGGATTAATCTCTTCTCTTAGTGTATTTGCTAAGATCAATAGTATGGGATTCATTGAAACTCCTTACAGAAAGGTTAATAATAGAAAAGTTGATATAAAATCAGAACCAATTTATTTAAGTGCTGAAGAAGAAGAAGAGAAATTGATTGCACAATCAAATGTTCAGATTGATAAAACTGGTAGGATTATTGATGATATGATCATTGCAAGAATGGAGGGTGATTTCCCAGTAATTGAATCTAATAAAGTTCATTATACTGATGTAGCTCCAAATCAAATTGCTTCTATATCTGCTTCATTAATACCTTTTTTAGAACATGATGATGCAAATAGAGCATTAATGGGATCTAATATGATGAGACAAGCAGTTCCATTACTTTTACCAGAATCACCAATTGTAGGGACTGGCCTTGAAAGACAAGTAGCATCTGATTCAAGAATTCTTATTAATGCAGAGAATGATGGTGTAGTTGATTATGTTGATGCTGATAAAATTATTATCACCTATAAAAGAAATCAAGATGAATTATTGACAAGTTTTGATTCTGGAACTATTACATATAATTTAACAAAATTTAAGAAAACAAATCAAGGAACTTGTGTTAATCTTAAGCCGATTGTTTCTAAAAGAGATAAGGTTATTAAAGGTCAAGTTTTATGTGAAGGTTATGCCACAAATAATGGTGAATTAGCATTGGGCAGAAATATTAAAGTTGCATTTATGCCATGGAAGGGATATAATTTTGAGGATGCAATTGTTATTTCAGAGAAAGTTGTAAAAGATGATATTTTTACATCAATTCATATTGATGAATATTCTCTTGATGTAAGAGATACAAAATTAGGAAATGAAGAATTAACTAGTGACATTCCAAATGTATCAGAAGAAGCTACTAAAGATTTGGATGAAAATGGCATGATTAGGATTGGAGCTGAAATTAAGCCTGGCGATATTCTAATTGGAAAAATTACTCCGAAAGGTGAAAGTGATCCTACTCCAGAGGAAAAACTTCTTAGAGCAATCTTTGGAGATAAAGCAGGAGATGTTAAAGATGCGTCATTAAAAGCACCACCTTCATTAAATGGTATAGTAATTGAAAAGAAACTATTTGCAAGGGCAATAAAAGATAAAAGAAAAAGACTTCAAGATAAAGATGATATAAAAGAATTAGAAAGGATATTCGATGAAAAATTTGAAGATTTAAGAAAAGTTTTAGTTAAAAAATTGTTTAATGTAGTGTCTGGAAAAACATCACAAGGAATTTTCAATGATTTAGGAGAAGAAATTTTTCCAAAAGGAAAGAAATTTACATTAAAGATGTTAAATGCTGCTGATGATTACGCTCATTTAGTTGCAGGAAAATGGACAGGAGATGCTAATACAAATAGTTTAGTCTCTCAGATTATTCATAATTATAAGATTAAAGAAAATGATCTTCAAGGGTCATTAAGAAGAGAAAAATTTACAATTTCTGTAGGTGATGAGTTACCAGCAGGAATTATAAAATTAGCTAAAGTATATATAGCCAAGAAGAGAAAATTAAAGGTTGGAGATAAAATGGCAGGTAGACATGGTAACAAAGGCATTGTAGCTAAAATTGTAAGAGAAGAAGATATGCCATTTTTAGAGGATGGCACACCTGTAGATATTGTTTTAAATCCACTTGGAGTTCCTTCAAGAATGAATATAGGTCAGATTTATGAGACTGTACTAGGTTGGGCGGGTAAAAATCTTGATAAAAAGTATTCAACCCCAATATTTGATGGCGCCTCATTAGATGAAATTAATGAAATTACTTCTAATGCCGGTGTTCCTAAATTTGGTCATACTTATCTATATGATGGAGGAAGTGGAGAAAAATTTGATCAACCAGCTACTGTCGGAATTATATATATGTTAAAACTAGGGCATATGGTTGATGATAAGATGCATTCAAGATCAATTGGACCATATTCTCTTATAACTCAACAACCACTAGGTGGTAAGGCACAATTTGGTGGACAGAGATTTGGAGAAATGGAAGTATGGGCATTAGAAGCATATGGTGCATCAAGTACCTTAAGAGAAATATTAACCGTTAAATCTGATGATGTTGTAGGAAGAGCTAAAACTTATGAATCTATAGTTAAGGGTGATCCTATGCCAAAACCTGGACTACCAGAATCATTTAATGTATTAATGCATGAGCTTAAAGGACTAGCATTAGATATAAGATTAGAAGAATAATTTATTATTAATAATTTATCCATTTATTATGGCAAGAAAACACGATAAACCAGCTTTGAAATTTAACAAGATTTCTATAGGACTAGGATCTCCTGAGTCAATTTTAGCTGCATCAAGAGGAGAGGTTTTGAAACCTGAAACTATAAATTATAGAACACATAAGCCTGAAAGAGATGGTCTATTTTGTGAAAGAATTTTTGGGCCTATTAAGGATTATGAATGTGCATGTGGAAAATATAAAAGAATAAGATATAGAGGAATAGTTTGTGATAGATGTGGTGTTGAAGTTACTGAGAAAAAGGTAAGAAGAGATCGAGTAGGTCATATAAATCTTGTTGTTCCTGTAGCACATATCTGGTATTTTAGATCACTACCTAATAAGATAGGTTATCTACTTGGATTACCTTCAAAGAAATTAGATATGATTATATATTACGAGAGATATGTAGTTATTCAACCTGGTATTGCTGTAAATATTGAAGGTGAGCCTGTTAGTAAGATGGATTTTTTAACAGAAGAAGAGTACTTAAATATTTTGGAGACATTACCTCCAGAAAACATGTATTTAGATGATGAAGATCCAGAAAAATTTATTGCAAAAATGGGAGCAGAATGTCTTATTGATCTACTTTCAAGAATTGATTTAGATAAGCTTTCTTATGAATTAAGAGATAAGGCAAATAATGAAACTTCTAAACAAAGAAAAACTGAAGCATTAAAGAGACTTCAGGTAGTTGAATCATTGAAAGAAGGAAACCTAAATAGAGAGAATTTACCTGAGTGGATGATAGTGAAGGCTGTTCCAGTAATCCCGCCAGAACTGAGACCATTAGTTCCACTTGATGGAGGTAGATTTGCCACCTCAGATTTAAATGATCTTTATAGAAGAGTAATTATAAGGAACAATAGATTAAAAAGATTAAAGGAAATTAAAGCTCCTGAAGTTATTTTGAGAAATGAAAAGAGAATGCTTCAAGAATCAGTTGATTCCTTATTTGATAATACAAGAAAATCATCTGCTGTAAAAACTGAGTCAAATAGACCATTAAAATCACTTTCAGATTCATTAAAAGGAAAGCAAGGTAGATTCAGACAAAATTTATTAGGTAAACGTGTTGATTATTCTGCAAGGTCAGTTATTGTTGTTGGACCTAATTTAAAATTATCTGAATGTGGGTTGCCTAAGAGTATGGCTGCAGAATTATATAAGCCTTTTATTATTAGAAAGTTAATGGAAAGAGGAATAGTAAAAACGGTAAAATCTGCAAGAAAAATTATTGACAGAAGAGATTCAGTTATTTGGGATATTCTAGAAAATGTCTTAAAAGGCCACCCTGTATTATTAAATAGAGCACCAACATTACACAGATTGGGAATACAAGCATTTCAGCCAAAATTAATTGAAGGTAAAGCCATACAATTGCATCCATTAGTATGTACAGCATTTAATGCTGATTTTGATGGAGATCAGATGGCAGTGCATCTTCCACTCGGGCCAGAAGCAATTCTTGAATGTCAACTCTTAATGTTAGCATCTCATAATATTTTGAATCCTGCTAATGGTTCTCCAATTACTGTTCCATCGCAAGACATGGTTTTAGGTTTATATTATATGACAAAATTAAAAGTATCAGATAAAGAGGTTAATGTAGTTGGTGAAGGTTTAACTTTTTATTCACCAGATGAGGTGATTATTGCATACAATGAAAATAAAGTTGACCTCAATGCATCTATAAAAGTAAGGACGTTAGATTATAATGATGATAAAACAGAACTTGTTAATAAAATTATTGAAACAACTGTTGGCAGGGTTTTATTTAATGAAAAAGTGCCAGAAAAAGCAGGATATATAAATGAAGTATTAACAAAAAAATCATTAAGAGATATTATTGGAAAAATTTTAAAAGTAACTAATGTTCCTGAAACAGCAGCATTTTTAGATGATATTAAAACGCTTGGTTATAAATTTGCATTTGAAGGAGGTCTGTCATTTAGTTTAGGAGATATAATTATTCCTAAAGAGAAATATAAGATGATTGATAAAGCAAATAAACAGGTTGATGTAATTAGAGCTAATTACAATATGGGTTTAATTACAAATAATGAGAGATATAATCAGGTTATTGATATATGGACTTCAACTAATGCAGAATTAACGGAGCTTTCTATGAAGAGAATTAGAGAAGATCAGCAAGGATTTAATTCTGTATATATGATGTTAGATTCAGGAGCTAGGGGATCTAAAGAACAAATTCGACAGCTTTCTGGAATGAGAGGTCTTATGGCAAAACCAAAAAAATCAACTGCAGGTGGAGGCGAAATTATTGAAAATCCAATATTGTCAAATTTTAAAGAAGGTTTATCAATTTTAGAATATTTTATTTCTACTCACGGTGCGAGAAAAGGTCTTGCAGATACTGCATTAAAAACTGCAGATGCAGGATATTTAACTCGTAGGCTTGTTGATGTTTCTCAAGATGTTATAATTACACAAGATGATTGTGGTACCTTAAGAGGTATTAATGTAGCTCCTTTAAAAAAGAATGAGGAAGTAGTAGAAAAATTAGAGGAAAGAATTGTAGGTAGAACAGCCTTACATGATATTCACGATCCAATAAATTCTGACTTAATTGCAGCTTCAGGTGATCAAATAAATGATGAAATTGCTAATAAAATAGAAAATTCTGCAATTGACAAAATTGAAGTTAGATCTGCTTTGACTTGTGAATCCAATAAAGGAATATGCGCGAAATGTTATGGAAGAAATTTGGCCACAGGAAAAGTGGTTCAAATTGGAGAAGCTGTTGGTGTCGTTGCTGCTCAATCAATTGGTGAACCCGGAACACAGCTGACCCTAAGAACATTCCATGTTGGGGGTATCGCTGGAAATATATCTGAGGAAAATACTCTTGTTTCTAAATATGATGGGAAAATTGAGATAGAAGATTTAAAGACTGTTAAGGGAACTGATAGTGAAGGAAATAATATAAATATCGTAGTTTCAAGATCATCAGAATTAAAGATAATTGATGCTACTACTGGATTGCTTTTAAGTAATAATAATATTCCTTACGGTGCTACTATATTTATTAAGAATGGACAAAAAATTAAAAGGGATACATTAATATGTCAATGGGATCCTTACAATGG
>CAJWVX010000118.1 GCA_913048175.1 uncultured Flavobacteriales bacterium
TGCAAGGCTATAATATGTTCATCTTCGATAATTAATACTTTAGTCATTTTTTTATTTTTTAATATACTCTAGTTTAAGAATCTCAGATCTCAAAAAATCCTTTAATTTAGTAGGATAATATCCAATTATAAAAACCCATAATCCAGTAATGAATTATATCTTTTTGATGAAAATTAGATCAAACTTCTGACTCATAAAAGCTTAAACTAAATCATCTTTAATAATTGTTATATCTACTTTAAAATTGTCTTCAAATTTTAAATCCAATATATATTTAGAAAATGCTTTCATTTAAGATTATCTAATACCTCCATATTTCTATTAGCTATTAATTATTTCTTTCACCAAATTTTTATAATCGATTGCACTTGTTGAATTGGGTGCATATTCTAGTACACTTATACCAAATGATGGTGCTTCTGCGGCTTTAACGTTAGCCCGTATAGAGTTTTTGAATATTCGAATACTGAACATCTCAATTAAATAATTCATAATTTCCTTCGAAAGATTCTTTCTTTTATCTACAATCACAGGCAATATTCCCATTATTTTTAAGGACGGATTTAATATCTTTTTTACTTTTTCAACAGTACTCAGCATTAGCTCTAACCCATTAACACCCATTACAGTTAATTGTAATGGAATAATAATTTGATCACTCGCACACAAAGCGTTTAAGGTTAATAAGGATAGGGATGGTGAGCAGTCAATAATCACATAATCATAATTTTTATTTATCACTGATAAGTACGTCTTTAAGAGATAAGAGTTATTCTCTACTTTCCCTATAGATAACTCTACATCAGCTAAACTAATATTGGTGGGAATCACATCAATGCCTTCTCTTTGTAAAATAATATCTTGAATTAACACTTCTCCCATTAAAACTTCACTTATAGATTTCTCTTGATTTGTGATGTTTAGTGCATATGAAATATCGCCTTGCAAATCCATCCCAAGCAGAAGCACTTTTTTGTCCTGCTTTACAAGACCACTACTTATATTAATAGCAGTAGTCGTTTTTGCAGTACCTCCTTTTTGATTTACAATAGATATGATCATTCAATAGATTAAGTCTACAGCAAATTTCGATGATATTGTTGCATTTTTAACTACTAATATTTACCTGTATCCCCCTAAGTAAACACTTAGTAAAAAGAGTAAAAATTCGTAGACAGAATAAACCCTAATCAATTTTAAAAAAATATTAAGGAATCTATTCTAAGAGGTTAGATTCAAGTGCTAAATGCAAATTTTTTCTATTTAAATAAGTATTGATAAAATACTTGATTGGGATTTTAAAACCTAAGTTTTTCCTTAGGCTATTGTTTAACGTTACTGCATCTCTCAAAATACTATTTTTATAGATGTAATTCTATCACTCTTTTTTACCGATTTTAAATGATGAAGGTAGGGTCTGGATTAATGATACGTTTTGGTTTTATATCGATAAAACTGGCAGAGAATATTATCAAAAATAATTAAGACTGAATCCCCGATAAATTTTATACTGAGCTTGAAGAAGTAAAGAAAGGGTGCATACTCTAAAAAAAAGTTAAGCCTTTACCAACAGAATACTATGGAGATTAGTAATCTAGAAATAAGGAACCAATTATCTCGAATATCCTCTTATCAAATTTAAAGAGAACGAATTAATCCTAAAAGTTTAGATTGCTTCATTCCTGGTAATAACGAACTCGTCCCTTTTTTTGTTCTTAAAAAGAATCAACTAATTCCTTCAAACTTTCTAACTTT
This sequence comes from uncultured Flavobacteriales bacterium, assembly GCA_913048175.1. GTDB lineage: Bacteria > Bacteroidota > Bacteroidia > Flavobacteriales_E > Vicingaceae. Next base: position 1,756 of record CAJWVX010000118.1, read on the forward strand.
GGTACTTTGTACTTTTAACTTAACATGAGCAAAGAAACTATTTTTATAGATGTAATTTTACCACTTTCTTTACAGAATTTGTTTACATACCGTTTACCTGTAGAGTTAAATGATGCTGTTCAAATTGGTCAGAGAGCAGTTGTACCTTTCGGCCGAGGAGGTAAATTATATTCTGCTTTAGTAAAAAATATTCACAATACTCCCCCATCAGAATACCAAGCCAAATATGTTGAATCATTATTAGATGAGCAACCTATTGTTAACGAAAAACAATTAAAACACTGGGATTGGATAGCAGACTATTACATTGCCAACCCAGGTGATGTTTTTAATGCAGCCTTGCCAGGTGCTCTTAAATTAGCAAGTGAAACAAAAATTTTATTAAATTCAGATTTTGATAAAACAACACTTGAAAAATTAACTGATAACGAATTTTTAATATTTGAAGCTCTAGAGATAAGAGAGATTTTAAGTCTGCAAGAAATTTCTGAAATACTACACCTAAAAAACATACATAAAATTGTAAAGTCTCTTATAGAAAAGACCGCAATTATTGTTGAGGAAGATTTAAAACGAAAATACAAACCAAAACTAATTCCTTATATTCAACTATCTGAATTTGCTAATAACGAAAATAATTTAGAACCAATTTTTAATGACATTTCAAGAGCAAAAAAACAGCTCGAAACACTAATGACTTTCATTAAGCTTTCTGATCGCTATAGTGAAAGACCTAAAGAAGTAAAAAAAGCTGAACTACAAAAAACTGCCAATGTTTCTTCATCTATAATAACAGAATTGGTGAAGAAAAATATTTTTGAGATTTACGAAGTTGCTGTTGATCGACTTGGAAAATACGATAAACAACTAATAGGTGATAAAACACTTAATGAATATCAAGAAAAAGCTTACATAGAAATAAAAGAACAATTTAAAAAAAATGATGTGATATTGCTTCATGGTGTTACCTCTTCGGGTAAAACTGAAATTTACATAAAACTGATACAAGAAGCTATTTCTAAAGGACAACAAGTCCTTTATCTTTTGCCAGAAATTGCTTTAACAACCCAATTAATTGTGCGTTTACAAAAAGTTTTTGGTGATGTAATTGGTGTTTACCATTCAAAATTTAATGAAAACGAACGAGTAGAAGTTTGGAATAAAGTGATAGAATTTGAGCAAACAAAATCCTCCCGATTTCAAATTGTAATGGGTGCTAGATCGTCTATGTTTTTGCCTTTCAGTAATTTAGGGTTAATAATTATTGATGAAGAACACGAAAACAGCTTTAAACAATATCAACCTGCTCCTCGCTACAATGCTAGAGACGCCTCTATTGTATTGGCAAAAATTCATAAAGCTAAAGTTTTAATGGGTTCTGCTACACCAGCTGTAGAAACTTATTATAATGCCCAAGAAGGAAAATACGGTTTGGTAGAAATTACTACTCGACACGGTGGTGTGCAAATGCCCGAAATTTTGTGTGCAGATGTAAAAGAAGCTACACGTAAAAAGAAAATGAAAGCTCATTTTTCGCCCATGTTAATGGAGTTAATGGAAGAAGCTTTTAAAAATAAAGAACAAGTTATTTTGTTCCAAAATAGAAGAGGTTATGCACCTTTTTTATTGTGCGAAGAATGTGGCCATGTTCCAGAATGCAAAAACTGTGATGTATCATTGACCTACCATAAATTTCCGAATTTATTAAAGTGTCATTATTGCGGTACTAATAAACAAATGCCAACCACTTGTGGTGCTTGTGGAAGCCCTAGAGTTACCTTAAAAGGTTTTGGAACAGAACAAATTGAGGAAGAATTATCCCTTTTATTTCCTAAAATAAAAGTAGCAAGAATGGATGCTGATACCACTCGTAAAAAAAATGCTTACCACCGATTAATTACCGACTTTGAAGAAGGAAATATTGATGTTTTAGTTGGCACACAAATGGTTACCAAGGGTTTAGATTTTGATAATGTTTCTATTGTTGGAGTTTTAAATGCAGACAATATGCTCAACTTCCCTGATTTTAGAGCTTTTGAACGTTCCTATCAATTAATGAGTCAAGTAAGTGGTAGAGCGGGAAGAAAAAAGAAAAGAGGTAAAGTTTTAATACAAACTTACGAACCTTATCACCCAATAATACGACAAGTAATTGATAACGAATATATTGGGATGTACAAAGATGAATTAGAACAACGTAAAAAGTTTAAATACCCACCTTTTCAACGATTGATTCATTTTACCATGAAACATCGTGATAGAGATAAGTTAAACGAAGGAGCTAGAGAATTTGTACAAGCACTGAAGGCTAAATTCGGAGAACGTGTTTTAGGCCCAGATTTTCCGGTTATTTCAAGAATAAAAAATCAATACATTAAAAATGCCATGTTAAAAGTAGAGCGTGAAATTTCTGTAAAGAAAACTCGTGAACTTATCATGGAAGTTAAAAACAATTTTGAAGCTACTAGTGAATTTAAAAGTGTTAAGATTACTATTGATGTGGATCCAATGTAAAGTTTAAAAATGAAATTCTATTTTATATTACAACTCAAACGATATTTTCGCTATTTAAAAGAAGCTGGATTTAATCCTTATATCGCTTTTTTCTCAATTATTGTCTTATTTATAATTCTTTCAAACGTTATTTTTGTAAAAATAAAATTTGCCGAATATGCTTATCCTTTTATTGCTTTAATTATCCTGAACAAATTAAGTGCTAAACAAAGAAACAACTTTCTAAAAAACTGTTTTAATCTTAATAATTATAAAGCTGTTAGACTTATTGAAAATGGATTAATTGGTATTCCCTTTTTTATATTCTTACTATTTAAAGGGGCATATCTAATTGCACCAATTTTTATATTTTTAGTGGCTGTACTTTCTCAATTTAATTCGATAAAATCTTATTCACTTGTTATTCCAACACCATTTCATAAAAAGCCCTTCGAGTTTATTGTAGGTTTTAGAAAAGCTTTTATCGTATTTATTGTCTCCTATGTGTTAACGGTTATTTCCGTAAAAGTTGATAATTTTAATCTTGGAGTTTTCGCAATGCTACTTAACTTTTTAATTTGTATGGGATTTTACAGTAAACCAGAACCTCCTTTTTATGTTTGGATACATGCTAAAACACCAACTGATTTTTTAAAATCGAAAATTAAAACTGCTTCTATTTTTAGTTTTCTTATCAGTTTACCGATTGTTATTTTACTTGCTTATTTTAATCCAGATAAAGCCGTTTACATACTTTTATTCGAACTTGTTGGAATACTTTATGTGACTAATAATATATTAGGTAAATACGCCTATTACCCTTCTGAAATCAATATAAATCATGTATTTATTGTTGGATTATCAATTGTATTCCCTCCTTTAATGTTATTGACTATTCCTTCATTTTACTCAAGATCAAAACAACAATTAAACTCCATCTTAAAATGATAACTGTAAAATCACTACACAAGTCTTTCGGAAAAAATTCAGTTCTGAAAAACATTAACTTACAATTTAAAGCTGGAGAAGTAAATGGAATAGTTGGAGAAAATGGAGCTGGAAAAACAACTTTATTTAATTGTATTGGTGGTTTTGAGGACTATGAAGGAACAATTAGCTACAGCAATGGTAACATTAAAAATGTTACCGGTTTTTTAACGACAGACCCTTATTTTTTAGGGAAAATTACTGGACTCGAATACTTGCAATTAATGTGCAATGCAAGAGATATTGAATTCATTAATCCTGAAGAAAAAAATATCTTTGATTTACCTTTAAATAGATATGCAGAAAACTATTCTACAGGAATGAAAAAGAAATTAGCACTAACTGCTACTTTATTACAGGGTAATGAAATATTCATTTTAGATGAGCCCTTTAATGGTGTAGATATTCAAAGCAATATTATTATTAAAGAGTTGCTATTCAAACTAAAAGAACTTAATAAAATTGTGATATTATCTTCTCATATCTTTTCTACATTAAATGAAACTTGTGATTATTTACATCATTTAAGAGATGGAGAAATAATCAATTCCGTTGGAAAAGATAAATTTGATATTATTGAAAAAAATATGATTTCTAACACTGTTGAAAATAGAATTAAAAACCTAGACTTGGATTAAAAAAATCATGAAACAAATACTTCTTTTTCTCTTTATTTCTCTTTCTTCATTTGGTTTCTGCCAAATGCCTGATATTATTGTAGAATTAAATACAGATAGTTCTTTTACTAATTATGACTTTTCTTGTTTAAAAGTGATTGACGAAAGAGCCTCAAAAGATAATATTGGATATGTTTCTAGAGGAATAGGTAAGAACAATTCAAAACTAATTTTAAAGGGAGAATCTACAAAAATTTTAATACAAACCATTAAAGACTTATTACCAAAAAGGAATAACAAACCTGAACTGATATTAATCCTAAAAAATATTCTAGCTTCAGAAAATATTGGGACTCAGAATCAATATGGATTTTGTAATGCTGAAATTGAATTTGCAAGGCGAAAAGACACCTCTTTATATTCTCTTGGAACTTTCTATTCAAGCATCTCTGAAAAAAGTAATAGAATTAAATATAGCCATGGAAATAGAGTGCTACTTGCACTTGAAGATTGTTTAATGAAATTTAATAATTCAGATTGGAAAAACAAAGAAGGCGACTTGATTGATTCTTCTAAAAAGGATACTCTCTTTGATTACAAAAGCATCCCTCCAAAAGGAGCTTATTTTAATTACAATAGATTGAAAGGTAAATCAGCGTTTAATAGTGAAGATTATACAATAACAATAGCAACTAACTCTAAAAATCTAACAACATATAAGATAAATTTTATGGGTTTAATTAATCCCACATTAGTCAAATTTGTTAGTGACGGGAAAGAGCTTTATGTTCGAACTGATAAAACTCATTTCATAAAGTCTGGTAGCTTTGGTAAATACATTTATTTCCAAGGTAAAATTCAAACAGTTTTTGGTAATCCAAGCTATATTAAATCAATAGAAAATACTTTAGTTATTCAAAAAGATTTAACCATGGGGACTGTTGAAAACGTATTTTTCACTGCTATTATTAGTGATCCAGATTCATATGGAGAAATTAGATTCCAAAACTACACAGTTATTAGCGTTGTTATCGACACAGAAAACAGTAAAGTCCAATTTGTATCAGACATTTTTCTTTATAAAATAACTAAGCAATTCCCACTAATGCTCAAAGAGTATAGAAAATCGAGGAGAAAACCAGCTGATAAAAGGAAAGTAATTGAGGCTTTAAATAGGAAGTTTTAACAACTTGACTTTCTTTTTAAAATACGCTAACTTTTTTAACACAATGCAGTTCGCATTAAAATGCAAACAACCGATACGTTAAACGAGATCACCCTCCTTCTCCACCTTCATCTTCAAATTTTCTATGCCACCTCGTTTTTTCTTTTGATTGATGCGATACGTAAAGCTCAATCTAACGTAACGAGAGCGCCATTGGTGAGAACTTTCAGAAACAAAATTTATACCTTCAGATGTGCTTTGTCGCCTTCTAGAATTTAACATATCTTTTATATTAAAGGCGACTGTCCCATTTCCTTTTAATACATCAAAAGAAAAACCTCCATCAATAGAATAACGTGCTAATCTTTCTCCCTGTGGAGATTGCTGTGGTGCACGGTAATTACCTGAAAGTTGCAAATTAACTTTCTTTTTTATAGTCCATTTAGAATTTAAACGAGTACTCCATGCATAAGTATCAACATCATAATCTCTACCTTGAAATGAACCATTTCTAATTTCTCTAAAAAAGTTAAAACTTCCTGTTACGTTCCACCATTTTATAACTTCGTGTGATACTGAAAATTCTAACCCAAATGAATTTTTATCCCCCAAATTCTCAGGCCTTCTTCGAGTAACTCCCTGAGCATCTGAAACAGTTACCCAATCCATTGTACTTGTTGAGTACCTATAGTAAATACTAGAAAGAAGAGATGACTTTTTCCAATTTTTTAAATGACCTAATTCATAAGAGTCTGTTAATTCAGGATTAATATTAGGATTACCTGAGGCGTTACTTCTAGAATCTGTAAAGCTGAAAAACGGTAATAAGAAAAAATGTCTTGGTCTTCTAATCCTTTTACTATAACCTAATTGAACTGAATTATCTTTTTTAAGTTGATATGAAAAATGTGCACTTGGAAAGAAATTCAAATAATCTCTATTGTTAACTTCATTTGTAGTAACTAACGCTGTTTTAATCTCAGTAAATTCAGTTCTAACTCCTAACTGAGCAGAGAATTTTTTAAACTTCTTACCCACCATTAAATAACCAGCAGAAATATATTCATCATACAACACTAAATTTTTAAAGCCTGGAACATATTCCCAATTGTTAATACTTGTATTAAACTGTTCTACCGCGTAATCATCATCAATTTTCTGAATGGTATGCTTTAAACCAAATTCTACTTTCCCTTTTTTAATTGGATGAATATAATCCGATTGAAATAACCAGTTTTCACCTCCCTCATTATTAAAAATGCGTTGTTCAATATTGGGCAAAGTTGTATTATTACTCGTTTGTATAATTGTTGAGTTTTCATTATCAATTCTATCTGATCTTGAAGCTCTAAAAGTGAAAAGCCTATCCTTCTTTTTAAACGTTTTTCGATAATTAAAAGAAGCATTGTAAGAATTTCGATCTTTAACCTCCTCTTCATCCCTATTAATTTTTTGCACATTTTCTTCAAATTCGTCAACATCATTATAAACCAAACTTGTTGTATTATCACCATCCCCAAAGCTATATCTACCAGAAATAGTAAAGGAGTTATACTGATTTAAAAACACTTCTGTACCAAGATTTACATTATGATTAACACTAAGCCTATCAGTTTTAGAGTCTGAACTGTAACTAAAAGTTGTATCGGGATATGTAAAGGTTTGTTTGTTAGAACTAGAACCAGGTGAATTTCTATAACTTACTCCATAACCCGTAAATACATTAAAATGCTTTTTCTTAAAGGTAACATTAAACCCTCCACCATAATTATCAGGGTAACCAAAATTAGTGTTAACTGAACCATTAACACCTTGCCTTCTGTCTCTTTTCAGAACAATATTAATAATTCCAACTTCTCCTTCTGCATCATATCGTGCAGATGGATTAGTAATTACCTCAACTTTTTCTATTTGTGTTGCATCCATCTGCTTTAAAACATCTGCGGTTGACATTCCAATCATATCAGATGGTTTCCCATTAATTAAGACCCTAACATTTCCGCTTCCTCTTAAGCTCACATTCCCATCAATATCAACTTCTACTGAAGGAACATTGTCTAAAATTTCAGTTGCATCAGCTCCAATATTAGTTACATCTTTAGATACATTAAATACTCTTTTGTCCAAATCTAACTCCATCAATCGTTTCTCCTCTATCACCTCAAACTCCGCTAAATTATTAACCGAAGCTTCCATCTTAATCTTTTTTAAATCAACATCTTTATCCTTAATAAGAATACTTGAAACAGTTTTATCCTTAAAACTTAAAAAAGATATTTTCGCATAAAATTTTCCGGGAGGAATTTGCAGCGTGAATTTACCGTTTGGCTCTGTAGCAGCTCCTTTTACATAAGATGAATCTCTAATTCTAAACACAGCAACTGAAACATAAGGTAAACCGTGCCCTTTACCATCTAAAATCTGACCATATAAACTATACGTCAAATTTTTCTTTTTATGCATACCACCTTTACCTTTTGGCCCTCTTTGAGATAAACCACTCGTTAAAAGCATGCAAATTAGTAGTACTGTTAAGCTATATTTCATAAGAGAAAACAAATGTAATCATCACACAATAAAATCGTGTCTTTCTAATTACTTTTAGACCACAAAATTGATTCTAAGTTTAATGTCTGACATAAAAAAAAATCTTCATTCTAAATGCTACGAAATAGCTTCGAAAAAAGTGAATGAATTAAGCTCTATTATTCAGGAAGCACAAGATGCAGCAAATAATGAAACTAAAAGTAGTGCTGGAGATAAGCATGAAACAGGGAGAGCAATGGCTCAGTTAGAAACTGAAAAGCTAACGAAGCAACTATCTGAGGCTTTCAAATTAGAACAAACTCTATCTCAAATTAATCCTGAACTTAAACATCAACAGGTTGGTTTGGGAAGTCTAGTAAATACCGATAACGGGATTTTTTATATCGCAGCCAGTTTAGGAAAATTAGAACTTGAAAATAAATTATACTTTGTTATTTCTGGAGTTTCTCCTATTGGACAATTACTAATTGGACTAAAAAAGAATGACTCATTTTCTTTTAATGGGAAAGCTTATTTAATAAATGATATTTGTTGAACATTATTTTACTACAACCTAACTTTATTTCATCAAAAACGTACAATAACTAGTTGTTTTATTTATTCACATGTTTTTGATATGAGAAATATTTTAGTAACCATAGATTTTGATATAAATACCAAACTGCTGGTTAATCAAGCTATTAAACTTTCTAAAGCTTTTGATTCTAAACTTTGGTTGGTGCATATAGCCTCACCAGATCCTGAATTTGTTGGCTATGGAGTTGGTCCGCAATACATCCGTGATTTTAGAGCGAAAGAGTTAAAAGAGGAACATATGTTTCTTCATGAACAAGTCAAAGAAATTAGATTAAAAGGAATCGAGGCGGAAGGATTATTGATTCAAGGCGCGACTATTGAATTGATAATCAGTGAATCTAAAAAACTAAAAATTGATTTAATTATAGCTGGCCACCATGAACATGGTTTCCTATACAACGCATTTGTAGGAAGTATTTCAACCGGAATTATAAAAGAATCTAAAATTCCTGTTCTCATTATTCCTCTAGATGACTAATCTATTAATCAATATATACTCCTTTTTTTTCCCAAACCATTTCTCTATTATTCAGGAAGCACAAGATGCAGCAAATAATGAAACTAAAAGTAGTGCTGTTGATAAGCATGAGGCAGGTAGAGCTATCGCTCAGCTAGAAACTGAAAAATATCCCAGCAATTATCTGAGGCTTTAAAACTAGAACAAACTCTATCTCTAATAAAAACAGACACTTAACACCAACATGTTGGCTTAGGAAGCTTAGTCAACACGAACAATGGTCTCTTTTATATTTCAGTTAGTTTAGGGAAAGTAGAACTTGATAACTCAATTTACTTTGTAATTTCTTCACTTTCTCCTATTGGCAAATTATTACTCATAAAAAAAGAGACGGAATCCTTCTCTTTTAATGGTAAAAACTATGTTATAGAAAGTGTTAGTTAGTTTATCTAAATTTTTATTGCGAAACAATCTTATCCAAAAATAATTTTTCATTATTCTTGGCTTAATAGACAAAAAAGAGGCTAAGAATCTCTGTGAGTCTTATTCTTATTAGC
>CAJWVX010000119.1 GCA_913048175.1 uncultured Flavobacteriales bacterium
CTTTAGAAATAGAGTTAGGAATTACTGGTGGTGAAGAAGATGGTGTTGATAATACTGATATAGATAACAGTTTATTATATACTCAACCAGAAGAGGTTGCTTATGCTTACGCAGAATTATCTAAAGTAAGTAATAGATTTACTATTGCTGCGGCTTTCGGAAATGTACACGGGGTTTACAAGCCAGGCAATGTTAAGTTAACTCCTGTTATCTTAAAAAACTCTCAAGAGTTTATTCAAGAAAAATTTAATACAAAAGCTAACCCTATTGATTTTGTTTTTCATGGTGGTTCAGGTTCTACATTAGAAGAAATTAGAGAAGCTATTGGTTATGGCGTTATCAAAATGAACATTGACACAGATATGCAATATGCATTTACTGAAGGTGTAAGGGATTATGTTTTAGGAAAAGCTGAATATATGAAGTCTCAAATTGGCAATCCTGATGGAGATGATATTCCCAATAAAAAATACTACGATCCAAGAAAATGGTTACGTGAAGGAGAGTTAACTTTTAAGGCAAGATTAAAACAAGCTTTTGAAGATTTAAATAATGTAAACACACTATAAATTGGAAATTTCCAATTACTAATTTTTAATTATAATGGGTTGGTTTAAAAGAAGTAAAAAAGGAGTTGTAACTCCTACTAATGAGAAGAAAGAAACTCCAGAAGGACTTTGGTACAAATGTCCTGAGTGTAAAACTGTTGTTTCTAACGAAGAATATGTTGAAAATTTAAATGTTTGTGCAGAATGTTCTTACCATGGTAAAATAGACTCTAAAACTTATTTTAAGATTTTATTTGATGACAATAAGTATAAAGAGCTAAATCCAAATATGACTTCTGGAGATCCTTTAGAATTTTCTGACACAAAAAAATACACTGACAGAATTGCTACAACTCAAAAGAAAAGTGATTTAAAAGATGCTGTACGAACTGCTACTGGAAAAATTGAGAAACAAGATGTTGTTATTGCATGTATGGATTTCGGATTTATTGGGGGTTCTATGGGTTCAGTTGTTGGAGAAAAAATAGCAAGAGCAATTGACTATTCCATTAAACACAAAGTACCTTTTTTGATGATTTCAAAATCTGGTGGAGCTAGAATGATGGAGGCTGCATTTTCTTTAATGCAAATGGCTAAAACATCTGCAAAGCTATCTTTATTGGCAAAAGAAAAAGTTCCTTACATTTCGCTATTAACTGACCCTACTACCGGAGGTGTTACTGCTTCTTATGCAATGTTAGGAGATATTAATATTGCAGAACCGAAAGCCTTAATAGCATTTGCTGGTCCAAGAGTTGTAAAAGAAACAATTGGAAAAGATTTGCCGGCAGGCTTCCAAACATCAGAGTTTGTAAAAGAACATGGCTTTTTAGACTTTATTGTTGAGAGAAAGGACTTAAAAGAAAAAATAGCTTTATCAATCAAATTATTTAACAATTAAACGGTTGCATTAATTTATTGCATACATTTGCAGCCTTAAAAATCATACATAACAAACATTAAAAATAATTTTAGCATGTATTTATCTACAGAAAAAAAAGAAGAAATTTTCAAGAAATTTGGTGGTAACGCAAAAAACACTGGATCTACAGAAGGTCAAATTGCGTTATTTACTCACAGAATTAACCACTTAACAGATCACTTAAAGAAGAATCGTAAAGATTACGGAACTCAAAAAGCGTTATTGGATTTAGTAGGAAAAAGAAAGAGTTTATTAACCTACTTTATGAATAAAGATATTGTTCAATATAGGGTGTTAATTAAGGAATTAGGTATTAGAAAGTAATCGTTTGAAAACAACTTTACTTCAAGTATAAAATTAAGGGGAGATCGCAAGTTAATTGCTACTCCCCTTTTTTATTAAATAGTAAATAATTAAAACAGGTGCATGGTGCACCAATATAAATCGTACTCAGGTGAGTACACAAACAAATAATATGTCAAAAATTGGAATTAAAAAATCCTATACGCTAGGTGATGGAAGGACCATCGAATTAGAAACAGGAAAATTAGCAAAACAAGCTGATGGTGCTGTTGTACTAACTATGGGTAAAACTATGATCTTAGCTACTGTAGTGTCTGATAAGGATGCTGGTGAGGATATGGACTTTTTACCATTAACAGTAAACTACAAAGAAAAATTTGCTGCTGCAGGAAAAATTCCTGGAGGTTTCTTAAAAAGAGAAGCAAGACCAAATGATAACGAAATTTTAGTTTGTCGTTTAATAGATAGAGCGCTTCGACCACTATTCCCAGCTGATTATCACGCAAACACATTAGTTGAATTACAATTAATATCTCATGATCCTGAAGTTAAGGCTGATGCTTTAGCTTGTTTAGCAGCTTCTGCTGCAATTGCAGTTTCAGATATACCATTTAATGGACCTACTTCTGAAGTAAGAGTTGCACAAGTTGATGGAGAATGGATCGTGAACCCTACTCCATCTCAAATGGAAGCTTCAGCTATCGATTTAATTGTTGCTGCTACTGCAGAGAACATTATGATGGTAGAAGGTGAAATGTTAGAAATTTCTGAAGCAGTAATGTTAGAAGGAATTAAAGCAGCTCATGATGAAATTAAAATACAATGTCAGTTACAACTTGATTTAGCTGCTGAAGTTTCAAAATCTCTAATTAAAAGAACTTATAATCACGAAAGAAGTAATGATGCGTTAATGACTAACATTAAAGCTGCTTGTTTTGATAAATGTAGAGTTATTGCTGCAGAATCTATTGCAGATAAAGCAGTAAGAGGTCAAAAATTTGGTGCTGTTAAAGATGAGTTTGTTGCTACATTATCTGCTGAAGATAAAGAAGACAAATTCTTAATTGGACAATACTTTAAAGCAGTACAAAAAGAAGCTGTAAGAGATGTAATCTTAAACGATAGATTAAGATTAGATGGAAGACAATTAGATGAAATTCGTCCTATTTGGAGTGAAGTTGATTACTTACCAAGTGCACATGGTTCTGCTGTGTTTACAAGAGGTGAAACACAAGCATTAACTACTGTTACTTTAGGTAATGATAGAGATGCTAAAATGGTTGATGAAGTAACAGCTGAAGGAAATGAGAAGTTTATGTTACATTATAACTTCCCTTCTTTCTCAACTGGAGAAGCAAGACCAAGTAGAGGAACTAGTAGAAGAGAAGTTGGACACGGTAACTTGGCATTAAGAGGTCTTAAATCAATGCTACCAACTGGAGAAGATAACCCTTATACAATTAGAGTAGTATCTGAGATTTTAGAATCAAATGGTTCTTCTTCTATGGCAACTGTTTGTGCTGGTACATTAGCATTAATGGATGCTGGTATTAAGCTTAAGAAACCAGTTTCTGGTATCGCAATGGGATTAATTACTGAAGGTGGAGCTGGGAAATTTGCTGTATTATCTGATATTTTAGGAGATGAAGATCACTTAGGAGATATGGATTTTAAAGTAACTGGAACTGTTGATGGAATTACTGCTTGTCAAATGGACATTAAAGTTGATGGATTACCATACGAAGTTTTAGAACAAGCTTTAAGTCAAGCTAAAGGTGGTCGTTTACATATTTTAGGAGAAATGGCTAAAACTATTTCTACACCAAATGCTGAGTTAAAATCTCATACTCCAAGAATAGTTCAAATTACGATACCAAAAGAAATGATTGGTGCAATTATTGGTCCTGGAGGAAAAATAATTCAGGAGATGCAAGCATCTACTGGAGCTACAATTACAGTTGAAGAAGCTGACGGAATGGGTAAAGTTTCAATTATGACTAATGATGCTGAAGCAAGTGCTGCTGCTTTAGGTAAAATTAAAGCAATTACTGCTGTACCCGAAGTTGGTGAGGTATATAAAGGAAAAGTAAAATCGATTACTAACTTTGGTGCTTTTGTTGAAATCATTCCTGGCAAAGATGGATTATTACATATCTCTGAAATACAACACGCTAGATTAGAGAAAGTAGAAGATGCATTAAAAGAAGGTGAAATGATTGATGTAAAATTAATCGCAGTTGATCCTAAAACAGGAAAATTAAAATTATCAAGAAAAGTTTTATTGGAAAAACCAGCAAAACAAGAAGCATAGTTTTAAACTAAATAGATCTTAAAGCCCTTTGTTTAAAGACAAAGGGCTTTTTTGTTATTAAAAATAGTGTTTAAAAACAAATTTACGATATATGTAACCTTTATCCGGACGAAACGTTTATTACGATAGATTAAATAAATTCAACTAACGATATGAGACAACTAAAAATTGTAAAACAGGTTACAAACCGAGAAACAATTTCATTAGACAAATATTTACAAGATATTTCGAAAGAGTCCTTAATTACTGCTGAAGAAGAGGCAAAACTAGCAGCACTAATAAGAGAAGGTGATAAAGCTGCTCTAGAAAAACTAACTAAAGCGAATCTACGCTTTGTTGTATCAGTTTCAAAACAATATCAAAACCAGGGGTTAAATCTATCCGACCTAATTAATGAAGGAAATATTGGCTTAATAAAAGCTGCTGAACGTTTTGATGAAACACGTGGATTTAAATTCATTTCTTACGCTGTTTGGTGGATAAGACAAAGTATTATGCAAGCAATAGCCGAACAAGCTAGAATAGTTAGACTACCACTTAATAAAATCGGGAATATTACAAAAATAAATAGAACATTTTCTCAACTGGAACAAGTTCACGAGAGAGAGCCCTCTATTGATGAAGTTGCTGATATGCTTGACATGACTCCTAATGAAGTTAAAGATTCTTTGAGAATATCAGGTAGGCATATTTCAGTAGATGCACCTCTTTCTTCTGACGAAGAAAGTAATACTATGTTAGATGTATTAACTGAAAAAGATGGAATTTTAAACCCAGATAAACAGTTAATGACTGAGTCGTTAAGAAATGAAATTGAACGTTCACTGTCTACACTCTCATACAGGGAAGCAGAAGTTTTAAGAATGTATTTTGGGATGAATATAAAAACACAATTAACATTAGAAGAAATAGGTGAAAGTTTTGAGCTTACTAGAGAAAGAGTCAGACAAATAAAGGAAAAAGCGCTTCGGAAACTAAAGCATACTTCAAGATGTAAATTACTAAAAACATATTTAGGTTAAATTATCTCAATTTGTCAGTTAGTTAAAAAGCGAATGTTAATAAACATTCGCTCATTTTAATATTAGCCTCCTACTCTTTTATTTATCTTTACATTTTAAATATTTTAGTAGTATGTCACATTTAATAGCTCCCTCAATTTTAGCCTCAGATTTTGCCAACCTTCAAAGAGAAAGCGAAATGCTCGATAAAAGTAATGCTGACTGGTTCCATATTGATGTTATGGATGGTGTATTTGTTCCAAACATTTCTTTTGGAATGCCTATAATAAAAGCAATTAGAAAGTTTTCTGAAAAAACTTTTGATGTTCACTTAATGATTGTTGAACCTCAAAAATATATTAACGACTTTAAAAATGTTGGTGCAGATATTCTAACAGTACATTACGAGGTATGTAATCATTTACATAGAACATTACAAGAAATAAAAGTGGCAGGAATGAAAGCTGGCGTTGCTTTAAATCCTCATACAAATATCAATGTTTTAGAAGATCTAATTCAGGATATTGATTTGGTATGTATCATGTCTGTTAATCCTGGTTTTGGTGGACAATCATTTATTGAAAATACTTATGACAAAGTAAGTTCATTAAAAGAAATGATCATTAGAAAAAAAGCTAATACTTTAATAGAAATTGATGGTGGTGTAACTTCTAATAATGCAAGAAAATTATTAGATGCTGGAGCTGATGTTTTAGTTGCCGGAAGCTTCGTGTTCAAATCAGATAACCCGATAAAAACAATTAGTGAGCTTAAAACAGTTTAATTTTTAATTTTGTAATTTGTTATTATCTTTGAATAAATTTTAGCCTTTATTTATGAAAAATATATTATTTAGTTTATTCTTATTATCTTTTGCTTTAATATTAAGCAATTGCGGAAATCTCAATAAAGAAGCTGTAAATAAAGAAGAAAATAAAGTTGAAATAGAAATAACTAATGAAACTATTGAAATAAATGGTGTTAATCATTTCATTTCAAAAATGGGAAGCGGAGAACCTCTATTGGTTATTCACGGTGGACCTGGATTGTTTCATAATTACTTAGTACCTCATTTCAAAAGTTTAGCTGAAAATTATCAAATTATTTTTTATGATCAAAGAGGTTGTGGGAAGACAGATTTCCCCGCAGATACCTCAAGCGTAAATATTGATACTTATGTTGAAGATTTAGAGGGAATCAGAAACCATTTAAAAATTGAAAAACTTGACTTGATTGGACACTCGTGGGGTTCTTTATTAGCAATAAATTACTCAAAAAAATATAAGAATAAGATTAAACGGTTAATACTAATTTCTCCAGCTCCTGGAAACTCTGATTACTTTGATGAAACATTCAGAAACATGCAGAAAAAAAGAAGTGAAGAAAATACAAAGGAATTAGTTCAAACAATGATGTCTTCAGCTTTTGAAAAAAGAGATGAAGAAACATTTAAAAAAGCAATACTATTAGGTGATAAAGTAAATTTAGCAGATCAAGAAAAGGTAAGTGAATTATATGAGCCTATGGTATTTGACAAAACAAGAGCCAATAATTTAATGTTAGTAAACAGTTTATTAGAAAAAACATATTTTAATCTAGACATTACTGAAGGCTTAAATTTAATAACAGCACCTACCTTGATTATAATTGGAGGTTTAGATAATGTTCCTTTTGCATCAACACAACTAATACATGAGAATCTTAAAAACTCTAAATTAGAAGTAATTAAAAAGTCTTGCCACTACCCTTTCTTTGAAACACCAAAACAATTTAATAAAATTGTTAAGAATTTCTTAGATCCAGAATACTAATTATAATGAATCAAACAGAATTCTCCCTTTCGAGTGAATATATAGAGCTCATAAAATTATTAAAACTCTTGAATTTAGTTGAATCTGGAGCTGATGCTAAAATTGCAGTAGAAGAGGGCTCAGTTAAGTGTAATAATGAAATAGAATTTAGAAAAAGGAAAAAACTACGATCTGGAGATGTGGTTATCTTCAATAACAATACAATAAAAATTAATTGAGTTTATGCCTAATTCTAAAACACTAATATTAAACAACGATCAAATTTATCAAAAGATAAATAGAATATCCTATCAAATATTTGAAGATAACTATACTGAAAAGGAAATTATAGTTGTTGGTATTGCTAAAAATGGTTACTTATATGCTGAAAAATTAGCCAAACAACTTAGCAAAATATCCAATATTAAAATTACACTGGCTCAATTAACAATAAATAAAGATAACCCAATAAACTCAGATAGTAAAATGGATATTGATCCAACAGAACTTAATGATAAAGTTGTTATTCTAGTTGATGATGTTTTAAATACAGGTAAAGCTTTAATCTACGGTGTTAAATACTTGCTTGATTTTCCTATAAAAAAGATGTCAACAGCTGTTTTAGTAGATAGAAATCATAAAAAGTATCCTATTGGAACTCATTATGTAGGGCTTTCTTTATCTACAACTATCCAAAGTCACATTTCTGTAGAATTTAATGATCATAAAATCACTGCTTTTTTAAGTTAGATTTAGTCTTTCCGATAAAATCAACTAAAGCATCATACTTAAATAAAAAATCCCAACAACAAAGTTCTTGGGATTCAATTATATTGTATATAAAAAATTTACTCTTCTTCTACTTCTATCATTTTAAAAGGAACGTTTATAATTGCTTGGTAATCTTCCCCAGCTTCTAACATATCTTCATCATCCTCTTCATAATACCAGTTGATTACAACTTCACTATTACCAGAATTAATAGCTTCTAATTTTTTAAATACATCTAATATACATTTTGAAGAGCTAGTATTAAAATACTCTAATTGAATATCAACTTTAGTATTTGATTGAGGCTCATTATTATATCCCTCTAAAGCTTCAATTAAAGATTTATAAAACTCAATTGAATTCTCAGGTATAGATCTACCTCTAATTAATAAATAACCAGAACCTGAATTAAATTCAATAGTTGGTGTTTTCGGTGATCCTTCTAAATTTAAATCTGCCATTATTTTAATATATTTTATTGTGCTACTTTAATATTTAAACTAAAAAAAGAATATTCTTCATCTATTCGATCAAAATTATACTCTAATTTTTTACCTGACTTTCTTGCAATATCAATCATTCCTAAACCACCACCACCTTTAGCAGACATTTCTCCGTTATTCAAGACCTCTTTATAATATACCTTTAACTGATCTTTGTCCATATCATTAATTCTATCCAACCTTCCTTGCATCATCTCAACATTCTCTGAGGCAATAAAATTTCCAGTCATAATAGAATATTCTCCATCTAATTTCCTAATCATAAATAAGGCACTCTTCTCATTGACTCTTGTTTTAAAATCATCATCATCTAAATGATGATAAAGATTTTGTAAACATTCTACCAAAATATTATAAACCTTTTTCTTGATTTTTGGAGGTTCTTCTAAAGTCTCCATTTTCGATTCCATAATCTGAAGAATAGATGTTAAAAGATCAGAAGTCACCTCTCCTTTAAAGGATAACATAATGTTACCTTTCTCCATTTTATTATAAAAGTCATGTATATTCTCCATAATCACATCCAGTTACAGTTTCAAAGATATTAATTTGAATTAATCTCACAAGTTAAATCTGTTAAAATTTAAGATAAATATAACAAAACAGTCTGTTAATAATAAAAAATGTACCTAGCTACAAATTTTTATTCATCCAAAATTAATATAAGTTTGCATCTTAGTTATAAAGGATGAAAAACACACTTAAAGAAAATAAAGAATGGTTTGAAGATTGGTTTGATTCAAAATTTTATCACATACTTTATAAAGATAGAAATGATTCTGAAGCTAAGAAATTCATTGATAATCTCATTTATTTTTTAACTCCTAATAAAGATGATTCATTTTGCGATGTTGCATGTGGAAAAGGAAGACACTCTATTTACATTAATAAGCTAGGTTATTTGATTGATGGATTTGATTTATCTGAAAATAGTATCCTCGCAGCAAAAAGGAATGAATCTGAAAATTTACGTTTTTATGTAAACGACATTAGAATTGCTTTAAAAAAGGAGAACTACAATTTTGCATTTAATCTATTTACAAGCTTTGGGTATTTTGAAAACGAAAGTGATAATCAAAAATCTATTAATGCTATTGCCGATAGTTTAAAAAGTAACGGAGTTTTGGTCCTAGATTTTATGAATTGTAATAAAACGATAAAAAACCTAACCCAAACAGAAACAAAAATTATAGATAGTATTAAATTTAATATTAGTAGAGCTGTAATTGAAGGATATATAATTAAAAGTATCAGCTTTAAACACAACAATACAGATTATGCATTTCAGGAAAAAGTTAAAGTGATTAGTTTAAAAGTTTTTAAATCTTATTTTGATACAGCTAACTTAAAAATAGAAAGTACTTTTGGCGACTACAATTTAAATCCGTTTGATCTTGATAATTCTGATAGATTAATTTTGGTTGCAAGAAAAAAATGACTGATATCACAACAAACATAATATTATTTGCATCTGCATTTTTAAGCGGTTTAGCAGTTATTGTATTTAAACTTCAATTTTCTAAAAACTTACGTCTTCTAATATCTTTTAGTGGTGCATTTATTTTAGCAATTTGTGTTTTACATCTAATGCCAGAGATCTTTAGAGATTATGATAAAAAGATTGGCGCATTTATATTAGTTGGTTTTGTAATACAATTATTATTAGAGTTTTTTTCAAATGGTATTGAACATGGGCATTTTCATTCTCATAATAAAGATATTTCATTATTTCCTTATGCTATTTTTATAAGTCTTTGTTTACATTCATTTATTGAGGGTATGGCTTTAATTGAAGGTAGCCATGGTCATCATGACCACAATGGATCTTTGTTAGTTGGAATTGTAATACATAAAATCCCTGTTGGAATTGTGCTCAGTACAATGATTTTATCTAAAAATATTTCTAAAACTACGTTCATAATTGCACTTTCTATTTTTGCAGCTTCTGCACCATTAGGACTTTATTTAGCAAGCAACCATATCCTTCCTTTTTTAGAAAATAGTCGAATTATTTTAGCTCTAGCTGTTGGTATATTTCTCCATATTTCTACAACAATCTTGTTTGAATCTAGTGAAGGTCATAAATTTGATCTAAAGAAATTTGCAATAATTGTTATCGGATTTGCTATTGCAGTTTTTACACTTTAAGCATATATAGGTTTAGAACCTAAGAAACTCGATATGGATTACTTAAAAATTCAGTTTTAGAATTGTCTAATTATGCTTTAGGTAAAGATAACCTCAACTATTCTCATCTTAAAAAATATTGTAATTCAAGCACCTTTATCGGTTTTTAGCTCTATCAGAAAAAAAGGTTGTTGATTTTACATTAATTGATATTCTATCACCTGCTAAGTTAAAAAATACAGTATTAAAAGATAATGATTGGTTTTATAATCTTGTTAAACCACACAAAAAAAATTCTCTGATAAAACAAACAGTTGTTAATCGAAAATTTAATAATAAAGGAATTGGTTCAAAGCTTGTTGAGTTTTCAACCAAAGTGCTTAATTCGAAATTTGACATTCAATTAAGTACGGTTTGGAAAAAATAAAATAGCAATGCAATGAGTAATATTTTAATGAAAATGAGTTTTCATTAATAAAAACGATTACTAATTATTTGAAGAAATATAGTTTAATCAGGTCTTTTGTGTTATAGCCCCCAATAAGATAGGAGTGTTATTCTAAATTTCAAATAATACC
>CAJWVX010000120.1 GCA_913048175.1 uncultured Flavobacteriales bacterium
CACGATAAGCATCAGGCCCAACAACAATATCCACTAATTTTTCTTCTTCTAAAAATTTAGATTTCAATCGTTCAGCCATACAGCCTAAAACACCAATAATCATTTCTGGCTTGGCCTTTTTAGCATTCTGAAAAGATCTTAATCTTTGCCTTACAGTTTGCTCAGCCTTCTCTCTAATAGAACAAGTATTTACTAAAACAACGTCTGCTTCTTCCAATTTCCTAGTGGTGTTAAAACCATCTTTGACTAAAATTGAAGCAACAATTTCACTATCAGAAAAATTCATCTGACAACCGTAACTCTCAATATAAACCTTTCTACTTCCCTCTCCTCCAGATTCAATAATAGTTGCACTACCTTGAACTGATTCGTCTATAACTTTATTCTCTGTTTCCATCTTTCAGTTTTCGTAATCTGCTAAATATGTAACAATCTTTTTTATAAAAGTAATCCAATAACTATTAAAAGAAGTTGCTAATGCGAAATTACTTATTTTTTAGTTTTAATGACAAAATGACATAGATACAATAAAACAACAACTCTATTTTTCGCAAAAAATCGAAGATCCAGAGATACTCGCCAATCAAATAATTAATAATTATTTTGTTAGGGCGTTTTAACAGGCTATTCACTGTATCTTTTTTGACAGTAAAAAAGGATATCGTTCCTATCCTTAACGCAAATCAATGAAAATAAATATTTTTATAAAATATACCTTACAACTGAAAAAAACTCGTCATCTAATAAAAAAATAGAGCCAATAAGAGGATAGATTAGGATTTTCCGTTATTTATTTCATTCCTTTGCAAAAATATTTAATCTCGAATTACGGTTAAAGCTTAATAATAAGTTCCCTAATACATAATTCGAGACAATTCTTAAACCCTTAAATGAATGGCGAAGAATCTAGTAATTGTCGAGTCACCTGCGAAAGCAAAAACTATCGAAAAATTTCTCGGAAAAGATTTCACTGTAAAGTCCAGTTTTGGACATATAAGAGACCTACCTGGTAAAAACATCTCAGTAGACATTGAGAACAACTTTGCTCCAGACTACGTTATTCCAGATGATAAAAAGAAAATTGTTGCTGAATTAAGAAAACTATCCAAAACTGCTGAAACGGTTTGGTTAGCGAGTGATGAGGATCGTGAGGGTGAAGCCATTTCTTGGCACTTGCTAGAAGCCTTAAACCTTAAGGAAGAAAAAACAAAAAGAATTGTATTTCATGAGATTACAAAATCTGCTATTACGAAAGCAATTGAAAATCCAAGAAAAATAAATAAAAATATAGTTGACGCTCAACAAGCTCGTAGAGTTTTAGATCGCTTAGTTGGTTACGAGCTTTCTCCAGTTTTATGGAAAAAAATTAAACCATCTTTATCTGCAGGAAGAGTACAGTCAGTTGCGGTTCGTTTAATTGTAGAAAGAGAAAATGAAATTTTAGATTTTGAATACTCCTCATCTTATAAAGTTGTTGCCAATTTTGTTGTTAGTAATAATGCAATTTTAAAAGCAGAGTTACCACAACGATTTAAAACAAAAGAAGAAGCACAAATTTTCTTAGAAAAATGTAAAGCGGCAGATTTCACAATTGATAACCTAGAAACAAAACCAGCTAAGAAATCTCCTGCAGCACCATTTACAACCTCTACACTTCAACAGGAAGCAAGTAGAAAACTTGGTTTTTCAGTTTCTCAAACAATGACAGTTGCTCAGCGTTTATATGAAGCAGGAAAGATTACCTACATGAGAACCGATTCTGTAAACTTATCGAAAGATGCAATCGGAGCTGCAAAAAAAGAAATTACAAGCTCTTACGGAGAAGAGTATTCACAAATAAGAACATATAAGACTAAAGCTAAAGGAGCTCAAGAGGCTCACGAGGCAATACGACCTACATACATGAATGACCACACTTTTATTGGTGACCCTGGTCAAACAAGATTGTACGAGTTAATTTGGAAAAGAACAGTGGCTTCACAAATGAGTGATGCTAAACTTGAGAAAACAACCGTAAAAATTAATATCTCTACAACAGAAGAAAATTTTGTTGCTAAAGGAGAAGTTTTACTTTTTGATGGTTTCTTAAAAGTTTACTTAGAAGGTACTGATGATGATAACAACTCAGAAAAGGAAGGAATTCTTCCACCTTTAACAGTTGGAGAAAACCTAAATATGCAAGAAATTTCTGCAACTGAACGTTTTACCCATTATCCAGCAAGATATACTGAAGCAAGTTTGGTAAAAAAAATGGAAGCTCTTGGCATAGGAAGACCATCGACATATGCCCCAACAATTTCTACCGTACAAAACAGAGGATATGTTGTTAAAGAAGATCGAGATGGTAATAAAAGAGACTTTAATACGCTAACCTTAACTAGTGGAAGTATTGCTGACATTACTGATAAAGAAAATTTTGGATTTGAAAAAAAGAAATTATTCCCAACAGACATCGGTACTGTAGTTACAGATTTTTTAGTAGAACACTTTGATAAAGTTTTAGATTATAGCTTTACTGCTAAAATTGAAGAACAATTTGATGAAGTTGCTGAAGGTCAAAAGCAATGGGAAAAAATGATAGGTGAGTTTTACGATCCATTTCATGCAAGAATAGAAGATACATTAGAAAATGCAGAAAGAGCTAGTGGAGAAAGATTATTAGGAAATGATCCTGAATCTGGAAGACCATTGATAGTTCGTATTGGCAAATTTGGACCTATGGCTCAAATTGGAAAAACAGATGATGAAGAAGGAGCAAAATTTGCAAGTCTTTTAACGGGACAAACTATTGCAAAAATTTCTTTAGAAGATGCTCTAGAACTTTTTAAATTTCCTAAAAATATTGGGACTTATGAAAGTGAAGAAATTTTAGTTGCTCAAGGAAGGTTTGGTCCATATGTTAAGTTTGGAGACATGTTTGTTTCAATTCCTAGAGATGAGGAAATGGGAAATGTAGATTTAAGCAGAGCTATTGAATTAATTAAAGAAAAACAACAAGCAGACGCTCCTATTGATGAATATGAAAACTTACCCGTACAAAAAGGTGTAGGTCGTTTTGGTCCATTTATAAAATGGAACGCTATGTTTATAAATGTGAACAAGAAATATGATTTTGATAATTTGACTCATAATGATATTGTAGAATTGATTGAAGTTAAAAAACAAAAAGAAATTGACAAGTACATTCATCAATGGGATGAGGAAGGCATTTCTGTTCAAAAAGCTCGTTGGGGAAGATTTAATATTATCAAAGGAAAACTTAAAATTGAACTGCCTAAAACTTTTGAAGTGGAAAAATTAACTTTAGAAGAAGTTAAAAAAATGATAGAAGAAAAAACTCCTAAGAAAAAACCAAAGGCAAAAGCGAAAGCGAAACCAAAAGCAAAAGCGAAGAAGAAGAAATAATTTATAGAAGTTAGTGAATAGTGTTCAGTAATCAGTGAACATTAGTTTGTCAAAACCTGACTTTCTAATTCTTACTTATTACTGATTACTTTTTACTCATAAAATGGATTTCTCAGAATACTTTGAACCAGTAAATATTAACGAAGGTGATTTAAACTTCGACTACAAAGACAATCAATTCTTAAATTCTATTGAACTGTTAGAAGATCAAGACGTTTCTGAATTCAATATAGCTATAATTGGTGTTGGTGAAGAAAGAAACTCTTACAATATAGGCTGTGCAGACTCACCAAATGAAGTTCGAAAATATCTTTACCGATTAATTAGTCATAATTCTCCTACTAAAATAATAGATTTAGGAAATCTTAAAATTGGAGCTACTACTAATGACTCTTATTTTGCTTTAAGCTCTATTATTGAGTTTTTAGTTAAAAAGAATGTTCTTCCAATAATTATTGGAGGAAGTCAAGACCTAACATATGCTAATTTTCTAGGTTATAAAAATCTTGAACAAACAGTTAATTTAGTCGCAATTGATTCAAAATTCAACTTAGGCGAAGCTGATGAAGAAATAGATTCTAACAACTTTTTAACAAAAATCATACTACATCAACCTAACTTTTTATTTAACTATAGCAATATTGGTTATCAAAGTTATTTTACAGACAAGGAAGAAGTTGAACTTATGTCCAAACTATATTTTGATGCTTACCGACTAGGACAAGTTCAAAAAGACATAGAAGAAGTAGAACCGATTGTTAGAAATGCAGATATAGTAAGTTTTGATGTTTCTGCAATTCGCCAATCAGATGCCCCAGGAAATAAAAACACTTCTCCAAATGGGTTTTATGGAGAACAGGGTTGTCAAATCAGTAGATATGCTGGCCTAAGCGATAAAGTTACCTCTATTGGCTTCTACGAAATCAATCCAGAATTAGATTCCAATGGTCAAACAGCTCATAGCGCTGCTCAAATGATATGGTATTTTATTGATGGATATAACCATAGAAAAAACGACTTCCCAGTAGGAAGTCGAAAAAACTATCTAAAGTATATCGTTAATATGCATGATGGTAAAAATGAGGTAGTGTTCTATAAAAGTGACAAAAGTGAAAGATGGTGGATGGATGTTCCTTTCCCTTCTCACAATAAAATAAAGTTTGAAAGACATGTTCTAGTGCCTTGTTCTTATAAGGACTATAAAACTGCTTGCGACAATGAAGTTCCAAATAGATGGTGGCAAACTTTTCAAAAACTATCTTGATTTTTGAGTTGTTAACACGTTATTAACAAGAAAAAGTTGAAAAAGTTTTTGGTTAAAATAAATATTTAGTTATCTTAGCCGACTAATGAATGCTGAAAAGCACAAATTATACATTTGAAAAACAACAGATATATGAAGAAATTATTGATTTCTACAGCATTTTTATTTGCTGGATTTGCAGCTTCTGCACAGCAAGATGCTCAGTTTACACAAAACATGTTCAATAAACTAAGTGTGAACCCTGGTTCTGCTGGTCACAACGGTGGCATTTGTGGTACTTTCTTAACAAGAACCCAATGGGTTGGCTTTGATGGAAGACCTCAAACACATCTATTTAGTGCAGATGCTAGATTTAGCCGACATGGTGTTGGGCTTACTATTTTTCAAGATAAATTAGGTATAGAAAGCTCATTAATAGCTAAAGGAGCTTACTCATTCCATCTACCTTTGGGGCCTGGAGAACTGGGTATCGGATTAGAGATAGGAATGATAAATAAGTCTTTTGGAGCTGGATTCGTTGCTATTGATGACCCTTTATTGGATCCATCTATACCAAACTCTAGTACCTCTGCAATCACTTTTGATGCTGGATTAGGGATCTATTATGAAATAAAAGACAAAATGTATGTAGGTATTTCAACACTTCATTTACCTCAATCAGAATTACAAGATGTAGCAGATGGTGATGGTGAAGGAGCCTTAAATTATGCATCTTCTCGACACTATTATATTATGGCAGGCTATGACTGGGATGTTAGTGGAGGTTCTCAAAAGTGGGTAATAAAACCATCTATTTTAGCTAAAACTGATGCAGCATCTACTCAATTAGATATAAATGCTTTAGCAGTATACAATAAAATAGTTTGGGGTGGCGTTTCTTATAGAATACAAGATGCAGTAGCTATACTAGCTGGAGTAAGTATACCTCAAGTCCCAGGATTGAAATTAGGAGTTTCTTATGATCTAACAACTTCTGCTGTAGGAGATCACAGTAGTGGTAGTTTAGAATTTATGATTAAATATTGCACTAGCATTGTTAAACCAACAAAAAGAGAGGTTTACCATTCAGTAAGATTTCTATAGAAAAGCACTAAACATTTAGATTACGATTAAAAAATTCCGTTAAGAATTAAGAAGGCTAAACGGTTTCATTTAGATTTTTTCTAAATGAAAATAAAAGAAGGAGGAAATTATGAAAAGAATATTAGTATTATTAGCAGTAGTTATACTTTACTCTTGTAGTAAAGGGAACGGAGAATTGACTGGAGTTCAAGGAAGGGAAGAGTGGTATCAACCAGATCCTTTCGGAATGTTATTTATCCCTATGGGAAGTTATAACATGGGGCCATCAGATCAGGATGTACCATATGCTTTAACTGCACAGACAAGAACTGTTTCTGTACAAGCATTTTATATGGATCAGACTGAAATATCAAATAATGAATACCGACAGTTTGTTTATCACGTAAGAGATTCTATCGCAAGAAGAATTATGGGTGAAGAAGTTGATGAAGAAACATATTTGATTGCAGAAAATGAATACGAGGAAGAAATTGACCCCCCTTTAATTGATTGGTATGCTAAATTAAAATGGAATGAAGCAGAATCTAGAGAAGCTTTAGAACCAATGTTTTTATCACCAGGAGAACGTTTTTTACGTCACAGACAAATTGATGCACGTAAATTAAACTATACTTATTATTGGATAGATTTTAAACGTGCAGCACGAAGAGAAAGTAGAGATGCTTTAAATGGTGAAGAAGGTGCAAGACATGCTTTTAATACAGATAGATCATCTTTCATCATGAGAGATGTAGTAAATGTTTATCCGGATACATTAGCCTGGATGCATGATTTTACCTACTCATTTAATGAACCAATGACACAAAATTATTTTTGGCATCCAGCATATGATGATTATCCTGTAGTGGGTGTTTCTTGGAAACAAGCTACCGCATTTTGTATCTGGAGAACACAATATCTAAATTCATATTTACATGATATTGGTGGAGCTTCAGTAAATGATTATAGATTGCCAACAGAGTCAGAATGGGAATGGGCAGCAAGAGGTGGATTAGATTTAAGTCCTTATCCTTGGGGTGGACCTTATATTAGAAACAGTAGAGGTTGTTTCTTAGGGAACTTCAAACCAATGAGAGGAAACTACATTGATGATGGTGGATTTCATACTGTAAAAATAAACTCATACAACCCTAATGACTTTGGACTATATTGTATGGCTGGAAACGTATCAGAATGGACAAGTAATGCATTTGATGAATCAGCGTACAACTTTGCTCATGATTTAAATCCTGATTATTTGTATGATGCTAAGGATAGTGATCCTGAAGTGTTAAAAAGAAAAGTAATTAGAGGAGGATCATGGAAAGATATAGGTTACTACTTACAGACAAGTACGAGAACTTATGAATATCAAGACACAGCTAAATGCTATATTGGATTTAGATCTGTAATGACATACTTAGGAAGAGCTAAGGATGACAACTTATAAAATTGAATAACCTAAAACCTATCTATATATTATATTAACTTTAAAACTGAAAAAATTATGGGATTTGTAGAATTTTTATTTGAAACAAAAAAGGGTAAAACAATAATGGGACTTATCTACGGATGGGGAGGAGCTATTGTAATTATCGGTGCACTATTTAAGATTATGCACTGGCCTGGATCTTCTGCATTCTTAATTGCTGGACTAGGTATTGAGGCAGCAATTTTCGGGATATCTGCATTTGAACCGGCACACATGGATTTAGATTGGACTTTGGCTTACCCAGAATTAGCTGGAATGGATGAAGGAAATGACCATAATAAAGTAAATAATGGTTCTGCAACAGAACAATTAGATACAATGCTAGATGAAGCTAAGATTGGTCCTGAATTAATTGAAAGCCTAGGTGAAGGATTAAGAAGTCTAAGCTCTAATGCTAGCAAATTATCAGATATTTCTGATGCATCTGTTGCTACAAGTGAATATACTGAAAGTTTAAAATCTGCATCAAGTAAAGTTGGTGAATTAGCGAATGACTATACTAAAGCTTCCGAATCTTTGGCTGTATTAAATGAAGCTGCAAACAGTGGAGCAAACACTGGTGAAGAGATGCAAAAAATGGCTTCTACTTTAGAGAAATTAAATGAATCTTATTCTTCTCAATTAAATGGTTCTCAACAACAAGCTGAAACTATGAAAGCTATGTATTCTGGTATAACTGAATTACTGACCAACTTATCTGACTCAGTAGAAGATACTAAGAAATATAAAGAGAACATTTCTGAATTATCTACGAACTTATCTGCTTTAAACAACGTTTACGGCAATATGTTAACAGCAATGAAATCATAATTTAATTAATATAAATAATTAACAAAAAAAAATTAAATTATGGCTGGAGGAAAAATGCCACCAAGGCAGAAAATGATTGGATTAATGTACTTAGTATTGCTAGCATTATTAGCAATGAACGTATCTAAATCTATTTTAGAATCTTTTGTTGTTATTAACGATGGTTTAGAAGTTACCACAAAAACATTTGATGCAAGTAATGCAATTTTATATAGTTCTTTTGATAAGGCTGCACAAGAGAGTCCTGCTGCAAAAGTTTGGGCCGACAAAGCTGCTAAAGTTAAGAAAGATGCAAATGAACTTTATGAGCACATAGCTGCAATTAAAAAGAAAATGTATGAAGTTATAGACAAACTTCCACCTGAAGTTGCAGATACAATACCTTTATCATCAATTGCTTCAAAAGATAATTATGATGCACCATCTGCATTAATGGGATTGGCAGATCCTGCAAACCCTGGAGAGAACGCTACTTGTCCAGAGTGTAGTAGTATATTACTAAAATCTAAATTAAACAAGTATCAAGCAGATTTAATTGCCATGTTTGAGAAAAAAGATCAGGAGTCTATGACTAATAAATTAAAGTTATTAGCTACAAAAGATATTAAATCTCATGATGGAATTAAACCTTGGGAAGTAGGTATGTGGTATCACAACCCATTAGCTGCAGTTGTAACAACGCTGTCTAAAATTCAATCAGACGTAAGAACAGCTGAGGCACAGGTGATAAATAAGCTTTACGAAAATATTGATGCTGGGGGAGTTTCATTCAACAATGTTAGAGGAATGGCTTTAGTTCCAAAAGCATTTTTAACTCCAGCTGATAGTTTTTCTGCTGATATATTTACTGCTGCTTATGATGACAGAGTAAACCCTGAAGTATTCGTTTTCAATGGTCCTAACGGAGGTGTTGATAGTGCTTTATTAGCTAGTGGAGAAACTGACATTGCTAAATTGATGAAAGGTACGAAAGGTACGAAATGGGGTGAAGGTGATTGGTATCAAATGAAAAAAGAAGATGTAATTGCTGGTAAAGGAAATTTAAAAATAAAACCTAGTATGGGAATTACAAATTGGGGTGGATTGATCAAACTGAAAACGAAAAAAGGTCCTAAAGTTTATGACTTTAATAGTTCTGTTGAAGTTGGTACAAGTTCTGCCGCTGTTTCTGCAGATGCAATGAATGTGTTTTACATAGGTATTGATAACCCAGTAACTGTTTCTGCTCCAATGCCTAAATTTACGGCTAGTGCTCCTGGTTTAAGTAAAAAAGGTGAAGGATGGGTTATGCGTCCTAAAAAACCAGGAAAAGTTAACATTAAAGTTACAGGTGAAGATGAAGTAACAGGTAAAAGTATAGATGTAGGAAGCTTTCCTTTTAGAGTTAAACGAATTCCTACACCAACTCCTTTTGTTTCTGGCAAAACAGGATCAGTTACCTTATCTAAGGGGAAACTTGGTGGTGCAGTAATCCAAGCTAAGTTAGAAGGTTTTGTTTTTGACGTTAAAGTAAAAGTTAAATCGTTTGAATTAGGGACAACTGTTTCTGGAGATTATAAAAATATTAAAATCACGGGTAACAGAATGACAGCTAAAGCTAAAAGCTTAATTAAAAGAGCTAGTAGAGGGCAACGTTTTTACTTAGAAAAAATGTCTGTTAGAATGCCAGATGGAAGAACAGTTACCATGGGAAATATGACGGTTAAAATACAATAAAGTATTTCAACCATTTTAAAGAAGGAGGAGATTATGAAAATACTTAGATTATTAATTATACCGCTTATTATATTAAGTTCAATTTCGGTTGAAGCTCAATATAAAATATTAGACAAACCTTGGGTAAAAGAAAATACACCAACTCGTAGAGTTGTGCCTTACACCCATGTAAGAGAAGCTGATGTTATGTGGCACAGAAGAGTCTGGAGAACAATTGATTTACGTGAAAAGATTAATCACCCTTTATACTATCCTATTCAAAAAATTGAGGATAGAAAAAGTTTATTTGATGTTATTAAAGATGCCGTTTTTGAAGGTACAATAACAGCTTATGATGAAACAAGTGATGAGTTTGAGATGCCTTTAACTAAGGCTAGTGCTGAAATGTTACTTAAAAAAGCAGAAGTACAAGAGCAGTTTGATGAATATGGTGAACTTATGGAAGGTTTTGCAGACACGAACTGGGTTGATTATGAATCTCAAGATATTGTTTCTTATCGTCTAAAAGAAGATTGGTTTTTTGATAATGAGCGTTCAATGATGGATGTTAAAATTATGGGGATATGCCCTGTAAGGTTAGAACTTGATGAAAATGGAAATTCAAAAGGTAATGTTGCTATGTTCTGGATATATTTCCCTGAGGCACGTTATGTTTTTGCGAACTTTGATGTTTTTAATAGACAGAATGATGCTGAAAGAAGAACTTTTGAGGATATATTCTGGAAACGTATGTTTAACAGTTATGCTTACAAAAGATCAAATGTTTATGATAGACAAATCATAGATTATAGGGATAATTTAGATTTGCTTTTAGAAGCAGAAGAAATCAAAAACAACATCTTTACTATGGAACATGATTTGTGGCATTTCTAATCAAATAAAAATTTAAAAAAAACCGATGAGTTAATTCATCGGTTTTTTTATGTCCAGTAACTTCAAAATAACATCGGTTAGAACAGATAATCTAAAAAATAAAGAAGAAAAATGTCAATAAAAAAATAATGAATCTCCCCGAGGCAGAGCCATCGGGGTATCAGAATAGTTGAAGTTGCTCTTGAT
>CAJWVX010000121.1 GCA_913048175.1 uncultured Flavobacteriales bacterium
TTAATTAATTATTAGCAAGATATAAAAAAAATTGAGCTTACAATAAAAAGTTCTATTTTTTTATTTAACGGTCAAATTTCTAATCATTTTGCACATAAAAACGAAAAACTAACTTATTGAACAACGCAGCTAGAATCAGCTAATTTTGCAACGGCACATGATTCACTTAATGTTGCTCCAGAATCCTTCGCGTCATTTTCAGTAATAGTTGTTCCATCATCACAAACACATTCTTCACCACTTGCACAAGATGTAAAAGCAACTGAAAATAAAGTAATCATAGCAACATATAGTATCTTTTTCATGATTTATAGTTATAATTAATAAATATAAAAAAAAGCTTCCTGAATTTTTTCAGGAAGCTTTTTGTAAAATTCGTTTTAATTAAAATTAGTTAACAGCAGATTGGAAATCAGCGTTATCTCTAGATTTAATAAATTCTGCATCAGTCTTAGCTTTTGTTTTTAAAGCAGCATCTTTAGAAGTAGCAGATTTCAAGTTGTTAATCATCATATCGTTATCTCCAGCTCTTGCTCCAGCAATTGCTTTTAAATAAAAAGATAATGCTTCATCTTTATCATCAGATCCATCAATAACAGCTCCTACTGAGTTATCTCCATTTAACAATATAGCTAAAGCAGAATTAAAAGAATTAACTCCTGAATAGTTAGAACTAGCAGAAGCATAATCACCTTGAATAATGTTAATAATACCTTTATTTTGTGCAACTTCTTTGCCAGCTCCTGAAGCATTGTTATAAAACTCCATTGCTCCAGTTAAATCTCCATTTAATCTTGCAATAACACCTAAGTTATTTTGAATAATTGGGTTATTAGCAGAAAGTCCGTTTGCTTTATTAAACTCAGTTTTAGCATCAGCTAATTTATTTTGAGATACATAAATGAATCCAACATTGTTTGGACCTCTCCAGTCAGCAGAGTGAATAGAAGAAACACTTTTATAAATAGACTCCTTTTTAGCAACATCATCATATAAAGTTGCAGCATATAACATTTGTTCAACATCTAACGAATCAATTTTAGTATCAACTAAAGTTTTAATTTCATCATCTGTTAAGTTATGGTGCTTCATTACTAAATTAACTTGAGATCTTCTTAATTGAGGAAGTACTTTTTTAGAAACTTGTGTGTAAGTTGCTGCTAAGTTTTTAATTTCTTCTTCTCTTTTAGTACCATCTTGATACGTCTCTAATACTCTAATTATTAATTCTTTGTCAGCAATATCAGAAGCTTGCATCATAGATTTAAATCCAGCCCAATCTTCACCTTTTCCTACAGGAGTAGAAAATCCTTCTGCAATTTCAACTTTAGCTCTTTTTAATAAAGATTCAATTGATTTCGCAGCAGAGGCTGCTCTTTCGTTCGCTAAATTTTCATTCTTACTTAACTCTCCTTCTGGAGATGCATAAGCAGTAATAGATAAACCATTGAACTCCATCTTAACATCTTCATTCCATCCTTTCAATTTAGCTTTCAATTCTTTAATGTCAGAGTCATTAATCTCAGAACCTCTTACAGAAGAACTACTCACTAAGTAATGAATCTCAACATTATTGTCTTCTAAAGTAAATTTCACAAATTTATCAGTTCCTGCAATTGCCTTATCAGAAGACATTACCAATTTAGGAGTAATAATAGTTCCATCTCCAACTTTACGGGGATCTAAATCTTTTGTGTTTGTTTTATATTCGCCAGTAACTCTTAATTCTACAGTTGCATCTTGCATACCTTCTTTGTATGGCATTTTAGCAACATGAGTAAAGCTACCTCCAGCTTCATATTTAATAGTTGAACCTTCAGCTTCAGAAACTTCACCTTTTAATTTTAAAGGTTCAAAAGATTCAGAATTTTCTCCATAAACTATAACTGGAGTAATTACTGCAGATACTTTTTTATTGAAATATTTCTCAGGAAAACTTCCGCTAAAAGTAATTGCAATAGAATCTCCATGCATTTCTACTGGATTAGGAGTAAGTTCATAATTTACTTCTCCTTGTCTTTTGATCATTTTACTTAATGGGTTACACGCCACTAAAACAACTGAAGCTACAGCTATTAATGCTAATGATTTTGAATTTCGGTTTCTCATCTTTATAAAGGTTATTCTTTTTAACTGCAATGATAGTCATTACTTTTTACATTAAAAAAACTATTCAGCCTTATTTAATTTATAATCTAATGGCTGGCAATTCATCTTTACATTCTTTTTTAAGTTCATTCATTGATTTCCCCAGTAAAGGATGTATAAAATCAGGAATTATATCCACTATCGGAAAAAGTACAAAATTTCGTTCATGAATAAACATATGAGGAATCGTTAGGTTTGATGTCTCAATAATTTCTTCGTTAAAAAATAAAATATCAATATCTAATGTTCTCTCGAACCATTTCTGCTTTCGTACCCTTCCAAGTTTTATTTCGATTTCCATACAACCCTTTAACAACTCTTGAGGCTCTAAATCACTATTCAAAACCAAGACTTGATTTAAAAAATCTGGCTGATCTTCCATCCCCCAAGCTTTAGTTCTATATAATGGAGAAATTAATAATATCTCACCAACCTCTTTTGCTAATAGGCTCATTACAGTAATAAAGGTTTCTTTAACATCTCCGATATTACCACCTAAAGATAACACTACTTTATTCTTCCGCTTATCCATATCTTTTACCATTGGTGTATTAACTAATTCTTATACTATTAAGTAAATCTACTTTTACAAAATAAAACAACTAAAATTAAAAAACGAACAATGAAACAATTTTTCAAATTTATGTTTGCCAGTATTTTGGGAACATTTCTATCAATAATGTTTGCCGGTGTATTACTTTTTGTAATTTTCTTTGCAATGCTTGGAGGAGTTATTTCAGAAGCTTCTGAAAACGGACCAGGAAAAATGGAAAAAGTAGAAGATAATTCAATTCTTCATTTAACCTTAAACAAACCTATTTTAGATAGAACTTCAGAAAATCCATTTGAAAATTTTGATTTTGGTGCTATGAAATCTCAAAATGGTTTAGGTTTAGACAAAATTGTAAAATCTATTGAAAAAGCAAAAACAGACGACAGAATAAAAGGAATCTATTTAGACTTAACTTCTATCCCCGCAGGAATGGCAACTTTAGAAGAGTTGAGAGCAGCAATAATCGATTTTAAAAAATCTAAAAAATGGGTGATTAGTTATTCTGAAATTTACACACAAGGCTCATATTACATTGCTTCAGCTGCTGACAAAATTTATGTAAATCCAGCAGGTATTGTAGAACATAGAGGTTTAGCTTCAGAATTAATGTTCTTTAAAAATGCGCTAGAAAAATTAGAAGTTGAAATGCAGATTATTCGTCATGGCAAATTTAAAAGTGCTGTTGAACCTTTCATGCTAGAAAAAATGAGTGATGCTAACAGAGAACAGATGCAACTTATTTTAAATACCGCATGGGAAAGTATGACAAAACAAGTTTCTAAAAGTAGAGGTATTAGCGTTAATAAACTGAATGAATTAGCAGACAATATGACTATTCAAGATGCTAAGATTGCAAAAGCGGAAGGCTTAGTAGATGAATTATATTATAAGGATGAAATTTTAACTGAAATTAAAAAAAGACTAGCTATTGAAAATGATGAAGAAATTAGTTCTATTAGTTTAGGAATGTATTCTACAACACTAAATAAGGACAAAAAAATAAAAAATGCTAAAAATGCTAAAAATAAAATTGCTGTAGTTTATGCTTCTGGAGAAATTAATAGCGGAAAAAGTAATGGCAATATCATGGGTTCTGAAACTATTTCTAAAGCAATAAGAGAAGCAAGATTAGATAGCAATATAAAAGCAATTGTTTTAAGAGTGAATTCTCCTGGAGGAAGTGCTTTAGCATCAGATGTAATGTGGAGAGAAGTTGTATTGGCTAAAAAAGCGAAACCAGTCATTGTATCTATGGGAAATGTTGCTGCAAGTGGAGGTTATTATATAGCTTGTGCTGCAGACAAAATTGTTGCTGATGAAAAAACAATAACTGGATCTATAGGTGTTTTTGGAGTTGTACCTAATGCGCAAGGTTTAATGAATAATAAATTAGGTATTACATTCGATAGAGTTGAAACAAATAAACACGCAGGCATGATGACCATTTTTAAACCCTTAACAGCAGAAGAGAAGGACATTATACAGATTGGAGTAGAGAAAATTTATGACGATTTTATCACAAAAGTTGCTGCTGGTAGAGGTATGACAAAAGATGAAGTTGATGCAATTGGTCAAGGAAGAGTTTGGATGGGTAAAGATGCTTTAAAAATTGGGTTAGTTGATGAGATTGGAGGAATGAATAGAGCAATTGAAATTGCACAGGAATATGCTGAATTAGAAGATTTCGAAATAGTGAACTACCCAAAACTAAAAGATCCTTTTGAAGAATTATTGGAAGAATTATCCATTAATATTGAATCAAGAGTCTTAAATAAAGCCTTAGGTAATGAACAGAAATATTACAAAAAAATACAAAGTGTAACAAAACAGTCTGGAATAATGGCTCGCATGGCTTTTGATATTGATATTCACTAATTTAGTGTTTAGTAGTTAGTATTTTGGAACTGGTTATTTGATTAATTTAGCCGATTACAAACTTTACAACTAAAACCAGCCAATAATTTTTAATGAAATTATTCTACACACCAGAAATTGAGAACGAAAAAACTTTTACATTAAGTGAAAATGAGTCGAAACATGCTATTCGCGTATTGCGTCTGAAAAAAAATGACACAATTACTTTAATTAACGGAAAAGGCTCATTTTACGAGGCTATAATTTCTGATGACAATCCAAAAAAATGTGAAGTAATAATAACTAATCTACAAAAAGAAAATCTAACCATACCCGTTTTACATATTGCAATAGCACCAACTAAAAACAATGATAGGACAGAATGGTTTATTGAAAAGTGTACAGAAATTGGAATAACCGAAATAACGCCTACCCTTTGTAGTCATTCAGAAAGAAAAAGAATCAAACAAGATCGTTTTGAGAAAACTGCAATTTCCGCAATGAAACAATCTCTTAAAGCAACCCTTCCTAAAGTAAACGATTTAATAAATTTTAAAGATCTTGTTAATTCACCATTTAATGGAAAAAAATATATTGCTCATTGTTATAAAGATGAGCAAAAACACTTTAAAGATATATATCACAAAGGAGAAAATGCAATAATTTTAATTGGTCCTGAAGGTGATTTTAGTGAAGAAGAAGTTAATTTAGCTAAAAATAATGGATACGAACCAATTACTTTCGGAGAAAGTAGACTTAGAACCGAAACTGCAGGAATCGTAGCCTGCACAACATTTAATTTAATTAATGAATAAAATTATAATCATATTAGTATTCTTTTTAAGCTTAACCTCTTTTGGTCAAACTTCCAGTTATCAGATTGCATTACTAAAATATAACGGTGGTGGTGATTGGTATGCAAACCTCGAAACATCCTTACCTAACTTAATATCTTATTGCAATAAAAACTTAAAAACTAATATTAACGAAGAGCAAGGTATTGTAGATATTGGAAGTTCAGAAATATTCAACTATCCTTTTTTACATATTACGGGCCATGGTAACATTGTTTTAAATGGTGATGAAACTGAAAACTTAAGAAGCTATCTAATTGGTGGTGGATTTTTGCATATTTCTGACAATTATGGGATGGATAAATTTTTAAGACCTCAAATGAAAAAAGTTTTTCCAGAATTAGAATTTGTAGAAATCCCCTATTCCCATCCAATTTATCATCAGAAATACAATTTTAATAATGGACTTCCAAAAATACATGAACACGATGAGAACCCACCTCAAGGGTTTGGGTTGATTTATGAAGGTCGCTTAGTTTGTTTCTATGATTTTGAATGTGATTTAGGTGATGGCTGGGAAGACCAAGAAGTGCATAATGATTCTGAAGAAAATAGATTAAAATCTCTTAAAATGGGTGCTAATTTAATTCAATATGCTTTTAGTGAATAATGGATGAATCTAAGTTCATAGAGCTCAACAAAAACAAATCACTTCCTGAAATTGCATTACATCTCAGTAAAACTGATTTTGATAAAGATTTTATTTTAGCTCAAATTAATGGAATTCAAAAAGCTAAAACTAAACTACCTGAGTTTTACAATACCGAAAACATTATTTATCCAACAAAACTTTCAATGGAACAATGCTCCTCTGAAAAAACAGGGATTTATAAAAGCCATATAATTAATGGAGAAAGCCTAATTGATTTAACAGGTGGGTTTGGAATAGATAGCTTCTATTTTTCTAAAATATATAAACAGGTTATCCATATTGAACAAAATAAAGAACTTTCTAAAATAGCAAAAAACAATTTTAACCTCTTAAAAGCTGACAATATTAAAACTATAAATTCTACAGCAGAAGAATTTATTCAAATGAACAAAAAAAAAGTAGATATAGTTTATATAGATCCGAGTAGAAGAAATGAAAATCAGCGCGTATTTAAATTAGATGAATGTATTCCTAATATTATTGAATTAGCTCCTGAAATATTCAAAATATCAGATAAGATATTAGTAAAAACAGCTCCTCTTTTAGACATCAAACTAACACTAAAAGATTTAAAAAACGTAACCCAAGTTTGGGTTATTTCAGTTAATAATGATTGTAAAGAAGTATTGTATTTATTAGAAGTAGACAAAACAGTCGAACCTAATTTAAACACTATTAATCTCACAAAAAGTATCCAAGAATATTCGTTTAACTATCTAGATGAATTCAACTCCTCTGTAGATTATTCATATCCAGAAAACTACCTATACGAAACTAATGTTTCTATTTTAAAAGCCGGAGCTTTCAAAAGCATTTGCCAGCAATTTAATGTAAAAAAAATAGCAATAAACTCTCACCTCTATACGTCAAATAAATTAGTCGCAAATTTTCCTGGAAGAACATTTAAAATCGAAAATACAATTCCTTATTCTACAAAAGAATTTAAAAAATTAGGACTAAAAAAAGCCAATATTAGTTGCAGAAACTTTAAAGATACTATTGAACAAACTAAAAAGAAACTCCAACTAAAAGATGGTGGGGATTATTTTATTTTTGCGACAACTTCCAATATCAATAAACCTATTTTAATTATTTGCGTCAAAATAGCTTAATGAGTACTGGAGGACATAAGACTGCAATGCAAGCAACAATCAAATATAATAATAGAAGAAATAGTAAAAACAAACCCTTTAAAAAATACATTACAAAATAGATCAAAGGCAAACCGCTATTTTCAAAAATTGTTTGCGCAAGAAAAACTTGAATTGCTTATCTTGATAAAAAATTAATCGAAAAATCAACAATAAAGAATTATTTACAAGTTAATAATCTCTTTAATTCTCACAATTGTTCTTACAAATAGAATAATATTTTTAATTAAAGTCACTTTTTTTTGATCAAAGTCCATTACTGTTTATCAAACACTTCTTGTTTTCCCACTTCCCTTTTAAACTTTCTTTAGAAATAAAATTACCTTCGCAATCTATATAATTATTGTCCGCATCTTTTTTAATGATTTTACATTTCCCATCTAAAACTTTTTTAATTACGATTGCTTTTAAGCTTTCTCGTCTATGCATTTTTCCGATTTCAATTCCAATATTATTATTAAATAAATCCATTACTGAACTTATTTTATCAGGAACGACACCATCCTCATTTCTTCGTTTTTTAAAATCTCTGTAATTCCCTTTTTCATGGGCATAACCTAATCTAGTTGCTCTTCTCCATCCAATTTCAACTGTTAAGTTTGCCATCCAAAAGACATGTCTAAATGCGTCAACCTGTCCACCATTTCCATTTCCATTTAATAATTGTTGATTAAGAATTATTACCGTTTCATACCTAGTTAATTCAGTTATTTTCAATGCTTTATTCGCTACAAAAGGATGAAAAATAACCCAATATTTTTCTGGATTACTTAATCTTCTAAACTTTTTAAAATTAGATTCTTGACCAACTAAAACATCTGCTAAAAGCCAATAAAATAGAAATATGAAAACTTTAATTTTCATTTAAATAATTGTAATTAATTCATCGCCAAAATACTTATATAATTGGTATGAAAAATAGATTTTTTAAGCTATTTTTGTGACTTTAGAGTAATTTAGATTTTAACAAAAGGATTATATACAATATGGCGCAAGTAGAATTGATAATGCCTAAGATGGGTGAAAGTGTTGCAGAGGCAACAATTACAAGCTGGTTAAAAGAAGTTGGAGATACTATTGAAGCAGATGAGTCTGTGGTAGAGATTGCAACAGACAAAGTTGATTCTGAAGTTCCTTCTACAGCTGAAGGTGTTTTAATCAAAAAACTATTTAACGAAGGTGATGTTGTTCAAGTTGGACAAGCTATTGCAATTGTTGGTTCTGAAAGTGGAGCTGCTGTTCCTAAAACAGAATCTACTCCAACACAAGTTGCTGCACCTATTTTGGAAACGGCAACAGTTACAAGCGCGATTGCTACAGAAAAAATTGGCAAAAATTCAGATACTGGAAAATTCTATTCTCCACTAGTTAGAAGCATTGCTGAAAAAGAAGGAATTTCTGTAAACGAATTAAAAGCAATTTCTGGTTCAGGAAAAGATGGTAGAGTTACGAAATCTGACATCTTAAACTATATACCTAAAAGAAACCAACAAACTGAAACTGCTGCTCCTGAAGTATCTAATGGCATTGAAAAGTCTTCAGCTACAATACCAACACCAGCTGTTAAATCTGAACCTAAAAAAGTAAAGATATCTATTAATGCTGGTGATGAAATTATTGAAATGGACAGAATGAGAAAACTCATTGCTGCTCATATGGTTAATTCTAAACACACTTCTCCTCACGTAACATCATACGTAGAAGCAGATATGACCAATATTGTTAATTGGAGGAATAAAGTTAAAGATGGGTTCCAAAAAAGGGAGAATGAAAAAATCACGTTCACACCTATAATTATGGAAGCTATAGTTAAAGCTATTAAAGATTTTCCAATGATTAATATTTCCGTTGATGGAGACAATATTATAAAAAGAAAGAATATTAATCTAGGCATGGCAACTGCACTGCCATCAGGTAATTTAATAGTTCCAGTAATAAAAAATGCAGATCAATTAAATTTAGTTGGAATGACTAAAGCTGTTAATGACCTGGCAAATAGAGCACGAAACAACGCGCTTGTTCCAGATGATATTGCTGGAGGAACATACACCATGACAAACGTTGGATCTTTTGGAAACGTAATGGGTACACCAATTATTAATCAACCACAAGTTGCAATTATGGCTGTTGGAGCAATTCAAAAAAAACCAGCAGTTATAGAAACGCCTAGTGGTGATGCAATTGCAATTAGACATAAAATGTTCTTATCTCACGCCTACGATCACAGGGTTGTAGATGGGGCTTTAGGAGGAATGTTTGTTAGAAAAGTAGCAGATTATCTTGAGGCATTTGATATTAATAGAGAAATTTGAGACATTGATAGGATTTAATTTTACGTTATATAATTTGATATAAACTTCAAATAAAATATATTTGTAACGAAAATAAAATACTATAGAAATTAATTAATGAAAAAAATAGTCCTAATAATAATTTTAATGCTTGCCTTAATCAACATTAATGCACAGGATAGTTTTAACGATAAATTTAAAGAAGCCAATACGTTGATGGAAGAAAATCAACATAATATTGCCTTACCAATCTGGATAAAAACACAAATAAAACAACCAAATAATAATAATGTTAATTATAAGATTGGAGTATGCTATATGAAATCTGCTAACAACAAAAACAAGGCATTACCCTTTTTATTAACGGCAACAAAAAACATATCCAAAAACTATAATCCATTTTCAAATTCAGAGAAAAAAGCGCCAGTAGAAGCTCAATTTTATTTAGCTAAAGCATATCACTTAAATTCTAAAATTGATTCAGCTATAATTGTTTACAAAAAATTTAAGAACAGTATTTCAAAAAAGCATTTCTTATTTAACAAAGTTGATCATCATCTTCATCAATGTGAAAATGCAAAAATTGCGATGAAAAACCCTGTGAATATTAAGGTTAATAACTTAGGTAAAAAAATTAATTCAGAATTTGATGATTATAGTCCGGTTATTTCTGTGGATGAATCAACTCTTTATTTTACATCTAAAAGAATTAGAAAAGATAGCTCCAATTATTACACTAAAGATCCTAATAACGGCAAGTATTTTGATGATATTTATGAATCTCACAACTATGACGGAGTTTGGACAACACCAGAATTAGTAACTATTAGTAGTGCAGATCATGAGGGAACTCTTAATATTTCTGTTGATGGTCAGTATTTATATGTTTACAAAGATAAAGATATTTATGCTGCTACTAATGATGAAAATGGGAACTGGTCTCTGCTAACCAAATTAGATGAAAATATAAATAGTGAATCAATGGAGTCTCATGCTCAT
Source organism: uncultured Flavobacteriales bacterium (assembly GCA_913048175.1). Lineage (GTDB taxonomy): Bacteria > Bacteroidota > Bacteroidia > Flavobacteriales_E > Vicingaceae. Next base: position 10,503 of record CAJWVX010000121.1, read on the forward strand.
ATTTCTCCAGATGGTAATACTTTTTACTTTGTAAGTGAAAGAAAAGGTGGTTTAGGAGGAAAAGATATTTTTAAAAGTAAAAAACTTCCTAATGGTCAATGGGGAAAGGCTCAAAGCATTGGTGACGGACTTAATACACGTTATAATGAAGATGGCATATTTCTTCA
>CAJWVX010000122.1 GCA_913048175.1 uncultured Flavobacteriales bacterium
TAATAATATTAGCTCCACCTTTTATTGCTCTAATTTGATCTTGGATACTTGCTCCTCCATAAACAGCTACAATCTTAACTCCGTCAGAATACTTAGCGTAAGAGGTCATCTCTCTTGCAATTTGTATACACAACTCACGAGTTGGACAAAGAACTAATCCTTGTATTGCTTTAAATGATGGATCGATTTGGTCAATCATTGGTAATCCAAAAGCAGCAGTTTTACCTGTTCCTGTTTGGGCTAACCCTACGTAATCTCTTTCAGTTGTTAATAAATCTGGAATTGATTTTTCTTGAATTTCTGATGGTTTTTCAAAACCAAGTGCAGTTACAGCCTTAAGCACTTCTGTGCTTAGACCTAAGTCTTCAAATGTCATATTTTATATTTTATACCGAACTGGCATAAAACAAAATAGCGGGACTTAATTCGCTGTGGAGTTTTAACCAATTGGCTGGTTCACAATGCTATCCATTATTTGGTTAGCGAATGCAAAGGTAGACTTTTTATTTTAATATAAAAACTATTCGACAGAGAGTCCTTTTTAACCTTTTATAGCAACAGATTAGAAGACTAATAAATAAAAACTACACGATAAGACACCTACTTCTCATAAAAACACTCTATCCTTCTAGCACATTTGTTCTTTTACTACCTACACTTTTAGATACTTGACTTTCTCCTTAAAAAACGCTAACTTCGTTTAACAAAATGTAAGTCGCATTAAAACGCGACCAACAAGTACATTAGCTGCAATGAAAAATAAATTAATCATGAAGGTCTTTTTAACACTTCTAAATGCTCAAATCACTTCAACCTTAACTGGAAATGGAACTTATGGATTTTCTGAAGATGGTGATCAAGCTACAAGTGCTATTATTGGAGGCCCAAGAGCTCTTGCTATCGGAAAATCTTGGGCTATTTATTTTGCTGACTCACATAATGATCGAGTTAGGAAGATAGATTATAACAGTATAATAACAACTGTATCTGGTAATGGAGCTACTGGTTATTCAGGAGACGGAGGTCTTGCGATAAATGCTTAACTAGATTGGTGTTCGAACCTCACCACTGGTAATAACGAAAATTTATACATCTCTGACAAAAAGAACATCATTGTCAGAAAAGTTGATACAAATGGCATAATCACTACAATTGCAGATAATGGAAACTACGGTTATTCCGGAGATGGAGATCAAACAACAAATGCAATGCTATCTCGACCTCAAGGTCTTGCTATTGACAGTTTAGGAAATCTGTATATAACTGACGCAATTAATCATGTAATTAGGTTGGTCTCAAATACAGGCATTATTACAATAATTGCTGGAACGGGAAACAGTGGTTTTTCTGGTGACAGAATGTACGCCTCCTTGGCAATGTTCTGGCAACCTACAGATATTACTTTAGATACAAATGGAGGCTTCTAAATTACTGATATGAGTAACAGTACTATTCGTTTTATTGACAACAACGGAATAGCCTCCTCTGTTACAGGGAATGGAACGTATGGATTCTCTGTAGATAATGGTTTAGCTGGTAATGCAGTTCTTAATGGGCCAAGAGCATTAAACATTTATAGTAAAAGTAATATCCTTTTTACTGATTATATCAATGAACGTATCCGTAAAATAAGCACGAATGGAATTATTACAACAATTGCTGGAGGTGGAAGCTGTGGAAATAATTTGTATGATGACTGAGTCAAGCTACAGATGCTCAATTATTTCGCCCAACTACAATAAAGATAGATTCTTTAGATAACTATTACATCGCTGATTTTAGTGCTAAATATGTTCGTAAAGTTACTGAAAATAAATTGAGTTATACTTCCATTTCCAATAGAACCAATAAGCTGACGAGGATTTATCCAAATCTATTTTCTTCGTCTGCTATTGTCCAAATACCAAATGGACTAAATAAAGCTGAACTGTCTATTTATAATTCCCTAGGCCAATATATAAAACAAATAAAAAACATTAAAGGTCAACAAGCTTCAATTGATCGTAATGGAATGCCAAACGCTACGTGTTATCTTAAAGTTACTGATGGCAAGTTTAAGATAGATATAATAAAAATAGTGGTGTTAAATAATTAATGTAAAGCAGCTAACAATGTTTAAAAAAGAAGGTTTTTAGTGGTAAATTGAAAGTTTTGATGTTCAAATAAAAACCGACAAAACAAAATTTTGACAACGAAAAAACAAAAATAATTATATAAATTAAACCTTTTTTGTTGTATTTGGTAAAGATAAATATTCAAATTTGGATTTAATGTCCTAACGCAACAAAACGTTTTTGTTTTTTGATATTATTAATATCAAAAATTTGAGTTCATTTTCCATCATTTCTTTTGGTGTTTTATATCCAATAATTTTACGTATTTTATTGTTCAATTTTCCTTGAATAACTTGGAGCTGTTTTAAATCAATTTGGTTAAAATTAGTTCCTTATGTAAGATATCTTCTAATGAGTCCATTTGTGTTTTCGTTAGTTCCTCTTTCCCATGAAGAATAGGGATGTGTAAAGTATATTTTCATTCCTGTATTTCCATAATTATTTCGTGTCTTGCCATTTCAATTCCGTTATCGTATGTCATTGATTTTTTATAAATAGGATTCAATTTATTTAAAATTATACTAAACTTGATTGCTACTTCCATCGCTTTTTTTGATTTTAATTGAATGATTAAAGTGAACCTTTTTTTACGTTCTACAATTGTTCCAATAGTCCTTTTAAGGTCTTTACCAATCACTAAATCTCCGTCCCAATGTCCAACTTCATTTCTAAGCTCAATATGCTTAGGCCTATTATCAATACTAACCTGATTTATAATTTCACTTCCACCACCACGCCTTTTTTTAGGAGCTCTACGTATTGTTGTTTTACGTGCGATAAGTTTGATTGAATTTTTATTTAAACTTGCTTATAGTCTTATATAAATGGCTTCGTAAGAAATAGTCATTATTGGGTCATTGGTATACAATTATTTGAGTCTTCCCGAGATTTGTTCTGGAGTCCAATTAGATAATAAACCTCTGTTGCCAAAATTTTCAAGTAGAGGATATGTGCTTATTTTATCAAGATTTATTTTGTTTAAATAATCATCTTTAACACACCAATGTGCCAGATCTACATCGTAAATTTTTTCTTTATTTTTTATGCTTTTTTTGCACTAATTTAAAGACCTTATTTAAGATTATTGAATAAGTTATCAGTTACATTTTTAAATATTTTTTCGACTTTTATCCTCTTTAAAAATTACATCTAAACTACAATGTAATTTATTTTCTATTGCGCAATGATTTCTAGTTGCTTTTAAAAAATGCTTTGATGTATTTTATTGATTACTAATATAGTGCTTTTATCTATTGTTGATTTTTCACTACTTTCATGATACACTTCTTTTTCTATTTCTAGATAAGTCTTAAAATTTTTCCATTAATCTACTTGTTCTATATGTGAAAGATCTATCATTGTTCTTCATATCCGTTTTTCGACTCTTGACGCATCAATTCCTGGTGTATCAAAATAAATCTCCTCTTCTATTTCATAAACTTTAAAAGCAGTTTTTATATATTCATGCAATATTTTTGTTCATCAACTATTTGTATAGTAATTTCTTTTTCGCACCCCATAGCATAAATACTTACTAAAGCATCTTGTAAATCCAGTGCCATTAAAAGTTTAAGAATTGCCGTTATTTCATTTGACTTTTCGCTTACTTTTTCTTGACCTAAAAAACTACAATCATCCGTTAGATAGGCGCTTAATAAATGAATCATTTTACCTGTCTTATTGTGACTGTACCGATATTATTTTCCATCAATAGCAATGTTTTTTTATTTAATATTTACAAGACTTGATAGCCTTTCCATAAAAATAGATTGAAAATAGGCTGGATCGTAAAGTGAGGAAACGGTTAAATATATCGTGAGGAGGAATCCCATTTTTCATGCAAAATGTTTTTAAAAAACTCAATTCATGAATTTCCAAATCCTTCTACTTATTCCCAATATTGAGTATTACATAATACTGCTAAAATGGTAATAAAAACAATGTTTTCAGTGGTATATAATTTTTTTCTACCTAAAATAAAATCTTTAATACTTTTAGAAAAATAAAGAAACTTGTTTTTATTTATGAATACCATATTATCAGATAAATAAACAAAATATAAATCGAAAAAAACTTAATATACTGAATAAAAAAAAGTTATATTCGAGTAGAAGCTAAACTGTTTTAATGGGTTTAACCTGCCTATATTCTAATATTGTTGGCTATGCTTATTCTTTTTACATTGGTTTATAATAAGTAAATTTAGTATCAACTTATTTTAGGACGAAATACATTTATTTTAGCTTATTCAGCTGAATCAGTTCCTAAATCGTCAAAACTTACATCAGAAAACTCAGTAGCTACTTTCTCTACAATCTCTTCACCCTGTTCTGCTTTTAATTCTTTAATTTTTGCGATAGCATCATCTAAACCATTAGAAAATTTTTCAAAATCTTCTTTATATAAAAATAGTTTGTGCTTTTCAAAATAAAATTTTTGGTTATCGTTATTAAACCTTCTCTTACTCTCTGTAATTGTCAAATAATAATCTTCTGCTCGAGTCGCCTTCACATCAAAAAAATAAGTTCTTTTCCCTGCTCTTACCGCGTTAGAATAAACCTCGTCCCTCCTATTATCATCCTGATTATTGTTTTCTGTTCCTTCCATCTTCTCTATCTTTTAAGTTTAATTTAAAGTGATACAAATTTTCCGATAAATTATCAAATAAACAAGTTGAACGACAATTTTAATAGTTACATCTATTTTATGTTGGCATTTAACTCTATAAACTTTTTTAAACCTTCAGTTATAAAGGTCTGTAAATCACCTTTCTTATCACTATAAATCAACAATGCTTCTATCTCTTTATGTTTAGATAAAAAATCTTTAGATTCTTGTAATCCCATAACCATAAAAGAAGTTGCATAAGCATCGGCATAACCACAATTATCCGTTACAACTGTAGCACTTAACAAATTATGCTCTACAGGATAACCTGTTTTAGGGTTTATGGTATGAGAATACTTCATCCCATCCTTCTCGTAAAATTTGCGATAGTTCCCTGATGTTGCCAATGCTTTATTCTCTAAATTAACAATCGCTTCTATTTCCCGTTCCTGTAGATCAGGTAAAGGCTTGTCAATACCTATCCTCCATAAAGTATCATTTATATTTAATCCTTTTGCTTTTAGCTCTCCTCCTACCTCAACTAAATAATTCTCTATTCCCTTTTTTTCTAATAAATAAGCTAAAATATCTACAGAATAACCTTGAGCAACAGCATTAAAGTCTAGCATCATTCCTTTCTTTTCTTTTACTACATTATTACCTTTTAAAGTAACGTTTGTAAAGTCTACATAAATCAATAAACTATCAATTACAGTACTGTCTGTAGAATGTAAATTTTCAAATCCAAAACCCCAAGCATTAACTACTGGAGCTATGGTCGGATCAAACAAACCATTTGTTTGTTCATAAACTTCTTTAGAAATAGCAAATACAGCAGTAAATAATTCATCTGTTTCTACTAAAGAGTCAGATTGATTAAATTTAGAAATCAGTGATTTTTGCTGATACGTAGAAAGAGAATTATCTATCTCAATCAAAAGAGAATCTATAGACCTTTGATAATTAACACCATTATAACTAATATAAGTAACATTATAGGTGGTTCCTTGCGCAAAACCATTAACCACTATTTTTTGTTTAACAGGAGCTGATTCTCCACAACTAATTAACAAAACAACACTTAAAACATAAAATACATTCTTCATAATAAAACTCAATTAAATTCGGTTACAAGTGTGCAAAAATAATATTAATTTTGCTTTATGATTTTACCTATTGTTGCCTACGGAGATTCCGTTTTAAGAAAAGAAACTAAAGAGATAGAAAAAGACTATCCAGATCTAAATATTCTAATTGAAAATATGTTTGAAACTATGTATGCCGCAAAAGGTGTTGGGTTAGCTGCGCCTCAAATAGGTAAAGCTCTTCGAATTTTTATTGTTGATGCATCTGGATTTAATGAAGATGGAGAACACCCTGAATTAGCAGAGTTTAAACGTGTGTACATTAATCCTATAATAGTCGAAGAATCAGGTAAGGAATGGAAATTTGAAGAAGGTTGTTTGAGTATTCCTGGAATACGAGAAGATGTTAGCCGAAAATCAAATGTTGTTATTGAATATTATAATGAAAATTTCGAGTTAATTGAAGAGACCTTAGATGGGCTTTCTGCGCGTGTCATTCAACACGAATACGATCACATTGAGGCCACATTATTTACCGATCATATAAACCCTCTTAAAAAAAGATTGATAAAAGGAAAATTAAACGATATTGCTAAGGGAAATATTCAGGTAGGGTACCGAATGAAATTTCCAATGGTTAAAGGTAAACACTAAATAGATTATGAAAAAAATACTATACATTTTTGTTGCAGGAATAATTTTAGTAAGCTGTTCAGACGAAACTAACATTAAAATTGATAAAGCTACCTTAATAGAGAACCCTATTGACACCCATGAGGAACGTGTTGCTGAAATTGATAGACAGACAGAAATCTTATTTTCAGATAGTTTAAATTTTAATTCTAAATCAGCTAATGACTTGTTAGCTGCTTATGAAGAGTATATAAAATTTCATAGCTTCGAATCTGAATCTAAAACTATCCAATTTAAGGCTGGAGAATTAGCAAAATCACTAAACAAACCCCATATTGCTATTAAGCACTTTAATGGATTGCTTGAACGAGACGCTAAACATAAACAAGCTGGTTTAGCATTATTCTACAAAGCAATGATTATTGGAGATATGTTACATGAAGATGAATTAGCAAAAAAAACTTACCAAGAATTTATAGATTCTTACCCTGAACATCCTTTTGTAGAAAGTGCAAAAGCTTCTATTGCTTTGCAAGGGAAATCTTTAGACGATATTGTAAAAGGGTTTGAAGAGAAAAATTCATAGTAAAGAAACACCCTTTAAGAAAACTTAAAGGGTGTTTCTTTATTTAACCAAAGTAATATCTTCAGGAGTAATTATGATTTTACGTTCTTTATAAAGCATTCCTGTAGCTCTTCTAAAAGCTTTCTTACTTACCTGAAACTCTTTATAAATTACTTCAGGAGTACTCTTATCAGAAAAATTAAGTTTTCCATCTTCTTTTAACAAACGTTCAAAAATTTTATTTGCTAAAACCTCAACTTCAGATAGATTAGAACTGTTTAGTGTGATATCTAATTTATCATCTTTACGCACACGCTGTAAATAACCTTTCATTTTCCCACCTATCTCAATAGGTTTAAAAACTTCATTTTTAAACACCATTCCATAGTGTTTATTATTTACTATTACTTTATAACCTATTTCAGTCTCTCCACTAACCAACAAATTAACCTGATCTCCAGTTTTAATTTCTAACTTATTTTCACGGATAAAACGACCCATTTTTGTAGTACCAACCATACGATTAGTCATTTCATCTTTATACAAATAGATTAAATAACGCTTACCTGAAGTCATTCTTAAAAATTGCTCGGAAAATGGCACCATTAAATCTTTCTCCATTCCCCAATCGAAAAATGCACCATATTGGTTAACATCAATGCATTTTAAAAAAGCACATTGGTTTAATTTCACTTTAGGCTCTAAAGTTGTTGCTATTGGTCTATCTTCAGAATCAGTATAAATAAATACCTCAACTAAATCCCCCATCTTAATATCTGCAGGAACATATTTGTTAGGCAATAAAATTTCCTTGCCGTCATCTGTTATTAAATAAACTCCTTGTGGAGTATCTTTTAATGCTTCTAATTCTAATATTTGACCTATTTCTTTCATCTCAATTTGTGTTTAGTGTCTAGTGTAGGTTTTAGTGTTTAATGTATCTATACACCAAAAACTAAATACAATTCACCAATTTACCCTCTATAAAAAACCATTTCACTCTCTGTTGATACTTCTTTGTTGTAACAATAACCCTCTGTATCAAACCCAATCAAATCGTCAATTTTTTCTATTTTATTCTTTATGATATATGAAGCCATAAATCCTCTGGCCTTTTTTGCATATACCATTACTGTTTTATAATCTCCATTGTTAAAATCCTTAAAAACAGGCGTAATAACTGTTGCATTTAACTTTTTCTTATTAACTGATTTAAAGTATTCGTTAGAAGCTAAATTCACTAATATATCTTCTTTGTAAGTAGATGTTATTTCATTAATTTCATCCACTATTTTATCACCCCAAAACTCATACAGGTTATTATTTTTTTCTGTTTTTAGTTTTGTACCCATCTCTAAACGATGAGGGTGAATTAAATCGTAAGGTTTTAACAACCCGTACAAACCTGATAAAATTCTTAAATGATTTTGAGCTCTTACTTTTTCTAGTTTAGAGAAAGATTTAGCATCTAAACCAGCATAAACTTCACCATTAAACATTAATGCTGCAGGATTTACATCATTAGTATGATCTAAATCCCAATTCTTGTAACGATCAACATTCAAATCAGATAGCGCAGGGCTTAATTTCATTAACTCACCTAACTTTTTAGAGTTATATTTTCTTACAGATTTTATCAGTTTTTCTGAATTTTCTGCAAAAATTGGAATCGTACAATTGTCTTCAAATTGCTTTTCTTCATTTAATTTTTTGGCTGGAGAAAGTAAGACTAACATAATCCGTAATTTTATCTCACAAAAATAGCCCGAATTTATGAGTAATTCTAACAAAGACTGGTCGAGTATTTTAACTCCTGAAGAATATAGAGTAATGAGAGATAAAGGAACTGAAAGACCTTTTTCAGGAACTTATAACATCCATAATGATAATGGAATATACAAATGTAAAGGTTGTAATGACGAATTGTTTTCCTCTTCATCTAAATTTGACTCAGGTTGTGGATGGCCAAGCTTTGCTGAAGAAGTTGAAAAAGGAAAAATAAAAGAAATTTTAGACAAAACTCATGGAATGATTAGAACTGAAGTTGTTTGTGCAAATTGTGATGCTCACCTAGGTCATGTTTTTAACGATGGACCTACAGATACTGGTTTAAGATATTGTGTAAATTCTATTAGTCTAGATTTTAAAGCTAAATAAAAACTATCTTCCTAAAAAGTCTCTTCCCATACCCATAAACCCTTTAGAAAAAGGACTATTTTGACGATTCCTGTAAGGATTCTTATCATTAACCCTAACCTCAGCCTGAATAGAAAAACTATCACTTACCTTGTATTTAACATATCCAGAATAACCTAAGTTTTCTAAACCATTCCCTGCATCTAAAGATGTTCCACTTATAGCGTTATATGACGTAAAGTCATAAAAAATAGAACCTCCTACTGAAAGTCTCTCTGACAATTTATACTCACCACCAATAAAAGCATTGTACTGAGAAATGTTACCCGAAAAAAGTTTGTATTGATAATCAGTAATTACAGGAACATTGTTTACGGAACTATTAATATATGTTAGCCCAGTATTTATGGTAAATTTAGGAGAAACATCATAACTTATCATTGGTTGATAATAAGTACTAAAGTAATCTCCATCAGTACTTGTACCAAAACCAACTCCCATTCCAAAGCTGTAGTGCATTTTATCTTTGGTAGTTAAAGATTTAAAAGGAACAACATAATCCGGATTTTCAATTACATAATCTTCCACTTGAGATGAATCAGATTGAGCAAAAGCACCAATTGAAACTGTAAGAGTTAAAACAATATATAAAATATTTTTGACCATAAACTACTGTAAAAATACGATTTCTAAATTACTTGACTTTAAGCAAATAATATTTAACTTTTTTTAACAGATAATGTACAATTTTACTAAAATTGGCATGTTAATTGAACAATTCTATTAAAATCACCAAAACTAAAAATGATGTTAGAACTTAGAAAAAGATATATCCAATTAAAATACAAAGCAACTCAATTAATGGTAGAAGGAAAAATGGGAGATTATTTAAAAACATTGACAGAAATTGAACAAATGAATTTGATTTTAGTTAGAGTTAAATAAAACAACAATTATATATGAAGTAAATAACGTTTAACCATAGATATGATTAACGTATATCATTACATCATCAGCTACAATACGAAAAAGCTGACTAGTATAAGTAACTATATATAATTTAACATCAGTAGGCTAAACAACTGATGATCCGGATTCTTTAGGTGATTTTAAAAATATTGTTAGATTCCAATCAATTGTTCCTCCAATATGCTGAATAATATCTCTATTATCGTTTCTAATCTCGTCCCTAATATACGTATCGAAACCATAATCAATTGTGGCTTAATAGACAAAAAGGAGTCTGAGAATCTCTACAGTACTTATTGTGATTATC
>CAJWVX010000123.1 GCA_913048175.1 uncultured Flavobacteriales bacterium
GAGATTCATAATTTTGAACTAGCTAGGTAAATTGCTTCGATTTATCGGTGAAACATTAGAAGACTAAGCTTTTTGTTGGCTGTTTTTAGCCTGCCTTTAGCCTAACAATTAATTAAAAACTACACACGTAGAAAGCTTGTCGTTTCCTTGATTGGACGAGGGTTCGAATCCCTCCGACTCCACAATTAAAAACCTCAATAGATTGTTAATCAATTTGTTGAGGTTTTTTTGTGTAAAAACGTTTGAAACGTTCCTTTTACTTTCCTTTGTGAATTTTTATTGATGTCTAATAAAAACAATAAAAGTTCATGATAAGTAGTTTTTTTTATTAATAGCGCTATTGTTATATATTCATTTTTTAAGAGTTTTAGCAATCCAATAGTTTTGTATTAACCCTTTGTGGTGTTCTACAAAAAGAATTATATTTGTTATTAGAATGACATCTATATTAAATAAAATATCTTTTATCGTTTTAGCTATGTTTATAGCTATCTCTACAATTGGTGTTTCAATTGGTAAGGTATACTGCTTCCATAAAAAGAAAAATGAATATTCCATAAGTTTTGATTATATCAATTCTAATAAGGCAAAATGCTCATGTGCAGAACATCAGGTTGAAAAAAAATCATCTTGTTGTAAAGCTAAAAAAAAGCCTGTTAAGAAAAAGTGTTGTAATAGTTCTTCTTTTAGGTTCGTATTGGATTCTGATTATGAGATAACTTCTCAATATTTTTCTTCTCAAAATTCTTTTTCATGGATTATATTAGCTTTACCTATTTTAAATAAGGATTGTAATGCTGATGGTTTTGAAAACGAAAATTACAATTTAAGAGCACCGCCATTAATTGTTGATGATATCCCAATCATGTTCCAATCTTTTCTTATTTAAAAATCTTCGAGTTGTCTTAATTAGACGAACTCAATTCTACTTTATTATAAGTAGAAATCTTTTTAGTTTAAATACTCTATTCTGATTATTTAAATTCATGTTTATTTATTAAATAATAAGATTATGAAGAAATATTTTACACTTTTTTTAGTACTTGGATTAACAAATACTTTTTTAATTGCTCAGTCGTTTACAACAATACCAACTGACACAATTGTTGCTACACTAGCTAATAGTACTTCAGCCCAATACAAAATGAAACAAGTAAATAATACTGGAGGGGTTTTATCTCTAGATATTGAGGTTGTTAAAAACACGATCCCTGCTGGATGGGATGGAATGGTTTGTCTTCAAGGAATTTGTTTAGGATATATACCTGCAGTAGGTTTTACTGCGAGTCAAGCAGATTTAAATGCAAATGATACAGGGTATGTTAGATTAACTGCAGATCCTATGACTGTTGGAGGTGGTGGTGAACTCAGAATTTATGTTTTTGATGTAAACTTCCCACTAGATGGAGATACTTTAACTTGGATTATTAATCCAGCACCTACAAGCGTTAATGAAGTGAATAGCAATCTATCAGCAAATATATCTCCAAATCCTTCAAAGGATATTGTGGCAATTATCTCCGAATCGAAAATGATTTCGATTAAAATTTATTCTCTTAAAGGAGAGTTGGTTCATTCAATTGATGGTATTAATTCTAAGGAGTTAAAGGTTAATGTTAAACAGTTTCCTTTAGGAATATATTTGGTTAGAATAGAAGGAGAGTCTAATAATTTCAATTCTCAGAAATTAATTGTACAATAATGAAAGTGGTTTTTAAAAATTTTCTTTGTATTGCTTTGTTCTTGTTATCTATTAACCAAGTTCATGCAAGTTCAGTAAACAGTTCTCTTTATATTATTGGGGATTCTTTACAGACTGTAAATGCAGGTAAAATGCCATACTTTACATTTAATAAGACTAATTCATTTTCTCAAAAAAATGCTATTATAGAATTAAATGTAGGGGATAGTCTAAATCTATGGATTCATAATACAGACTCTATTGATCATATTTTTGATATAAAGGGTGTTGTTGGAATTAATAGAATTGTTCCTTCTGGAGATTCGGTGAATATAATACATCAGTTTAATACAGCTGGTTTGTATATTTATTATGATTCTTTAAATTTTCCAGTTTATTCTTATTTAGGATTAGCGGGATCAATTGTAGTTAAAGATAATAATCATTCTAGTTTCTTTTGGAACACTAAAGAGCATCAATCCTCTTGGAATGAATCTTTGGCAACTGGAGGAAGTGTTTTATGGAATGACTATCAACCTGATTTTTTTACAATTAATGGGTTGAGTCATCCAGATATTATTACAGATCCACAGATTAATATAGTTGGGAATGTTGGGGATACTATTTTAGTTTATATTGCTAATACAGGAAGAGGAATGAGGTCTATTCATTTTCATGGTTACCATGCAGAAATAAAATATTCGAGCAAGTACCCAAGTCATATCGGAAGGTCTAAAGATACTTTTCCTATCCATTCTATGGAGACAGTTGTTTTACAAATTGTACCTGATAAGCCTGGTGAGTACCCTGTGCACGAACATAATTTGATTGCTGTTACAGGCAATAGTTTTTACCCGAATGGGATGTTTTCAATAACGAACATACAACCGTAATTATGAAAAATATTTTTTTTATACTTTGTGTTATATTCTCATCTTCTTTGTTTGGGCAAATTGTTATTGATAGAGTTATTTCTAAAGTTGATTTAAGCCCACAATATGAACTTTATGATGGTAGTTTAGTCTCCTTAATGGGATACACAAAGCTTATAGGGGGAGCTATTGATTTGCCTGCACCAACTTTATATTATAACGAAGGTGATTCAGTTAATCTTAAATTATGGAATCTATCTCAAAATGCACCTCATACTATTCATTTACATGGTTTAGATGTTGATCAGCAAAATGATGGAGTACCCTCTTTATCTTGGCAGGTACATCATAATGAAACTAAAACTTATGAATTCATTGCTCCTCATCCAGGTACTTACATATATCACTGTCATGTGGTAACTCCAATTCATTTACAAGGAGGGATGTATGGTATGTTGATAGTGTTACCTGCAGATAGCAGTAAAACAACATGGACAGGAGGTTATACATATGATAAAGATTATTCATGGATGACTTCAGAATTGGATACTAATTGGCATTCTGACACATTATTTAATCATGAACATGATACGACTGCTGCAATAATGACAATGGAAATTCCTATTTATGAACCTCAATATTTTTTAGTAAATGGTAAATCTGAACAGCAATTAAATGATACAACAATAAGTATCTCAAGTAAGACAAATGAGGTTATTTATTTAAGGTTAGCAAATATTGGGTATCATGGTAATAAGTTTTCTTTTCCGAGCTCACTAAATGCTAAGATTATTTCTTCAGATGGTAGACCATTACCTATGGTTGAAATTTCAGATTCTTTATTAATTACACCAGGAGAACGATATGGCGTTTTACTTGAGGGGAATTCTGCTTTAATTGACTCAATTCAAATTGATTATTTTAATTTGAATTCAGGGGTTGTATTAAATAGTCAAAATATTAATATCACAATTCAAAACGCTATTGGTATTGAGGAACTGTCAATAAATAAATTTAAATTATATCCTAATCCTGTTAAAGATAACCTCACTATTATCTTTAATGATAGAGAAACTATTGTGGATGCTACTATTTTTAGTGCGGAAGGGAAAATAATAAAATCAATTAAAGGCTTACAAGATAAAGCAAATCACAAAATTAATTTACAAGATGTTCCAAGAGGAACATATTTTATTCAATTTAAAAATCAAAGTGGTTCTAAAATAGAATCTCACAAAATAATTAAACATTAAACTTAATATTATGAAAAAATCAATACTATCATTATTAATATGTGTGTCTCTTAGTTCAATAGCACAGACAGATGTAAACCTAAATTTAATTCATGAATTTGATGGATCACCATTTGCTTATGGTCAATACTATGTAGATGCTGCAGGTAATAATATCGAATTCAATAGAGTTCAATATTATTTATCGAATATTGCTGTTGAGTCTTCTGTATCTTCTCAGGTTACAGTTCCTGACGATACCCAAATAATTAGCGCAAACATTATCAATTATCCCTTAGGATCAGTTAATGCTACTAATATTACGGGTGTTAATTTTAATGTAGGAGTTCCAAATGCATTAAATCATGCAGATATAACTTTACAACCTACAGGTCATCCATTATCTTATCAAAGCCCTTCAATGCATTGGGGGTGGGCTTCAGGGTATAGGTTTTTGGTTATAGAAGGTAAGGTTGATGATAATGGAGATGGAACTCCAAATAAACTTTTTCAATTTCATGTTGTAGGAGATCAATTTTTTACTGCAGTTGGTGTTACTTCAGCAGGTGTTGTAAATGGAGCTGATTTAGATATAAATATTACAGTTAACGTTGCAGATTGGATAAAAAACATGAACATGATTAATGCTGGTATTAATCACGGTTCTCAAGCAATAAATGGTCAAGTTATGGATAATACCAATCCAGAAACTGTTTTTGAAGGGAATGTTGCTACTGAGATTATTACAGAATCTAAGTCTGTTAATCAATTGATAGTTGATTATGAATATTCTTATGCACCAACTCTTTTTTATTCTATTGGAGGAGCTACAAATGCTTCTATTTTAATTACAGATTTAAATGGAAGAATTATTTCAAATGAAGTAGCACTTCCAGCTGCGGGTAATTATTTTATAAATAAGGAATTGTCAAAAGGACTTTATGTTGTTCGAATAATTGGTGATAACGACCATATTGAAACAACTAAAATGTTTATTAAGTAGTCTTTTTGAAACATTTAATAAAACCAATATTATTCATTTTTTTACCCATTCTTTTATTAGGATGGGTGAAGGATGTATATGATCTTAAAATTCCAAAAGGATTTCCAGTGCCTATAATCCCTGAAAATAATCAGTTAAATAACTCAAGAATAGAATTGGGGAGGAGATTGTTTTTTGATAAAATAATGTCAAGGGACAGTTCTGTGTCCTGCGGCAGTTGTCATAAGCCTGAATTGGCTTTTACAGATGGAGACAAATTGGGTATAGGTATTAGAGGTCAAAAAGTTTCTAGAAACTCTCCAACACTAACCAATGTAGCTTATAATCGATATTTTTTGATGGATGGTGGTGTGCCAACTTTAGAGCAACAAATAATTGTACCTGTACAAGAGCATAAAGAGTTTGATTTTCATTTTGCTCTAATTGCACATCGTATGCAAAAAGATTCATCTTACGTGCAATCTTCAAGAAAAGCTTACAATAGAAAGCCAGATGCATTTGTTATCACGAGGGCTATTTCAGCATTTGAAAGAACTTTGATTAGTGGAAACTCTAACTATGATAAATTTAAATATCAAGGAAAATCTAATGCTTTATCAAATTCAGAAAAAAGAGGAAAGGACTTGTTCTTTAGCGATAAACTAAAATGTGCCGAATGTCATACCGGGTTTAATTTTACAGATTATTCTTTCCAAAATAATGGGTTGTACTTAAATTATTTAGATTCAGGAAGAATGCGTCTTACTAGTTTAGAATCAGATCGAGACCTTTTTAAGGTTCCTACATTGAGAAATATAGCATTAACTGCACCATATATGCATGATGGTAATTTAGCTACTTTAGAATCGGTTATTGAGCATTATGAGATTGGAGGTAAAGATAATCCTCAAAAGAGTAAAAAAATAAAGGGTTTTAAATTGAAGGAGTCAGAGAGGGAGGATTTAATTCATTTCCTTGAAGCTCTAACAGATTCATCTTTTATTAATCGAGAAATCAATGCGATGCTAAACTGATGTTGTTTGAAAGGAAAGATTAGAAACGATTATAGAGCGATACAGAATAACTGAGTGTGCTTAATAAACATATTCTGATTGCCAGGTTGTTGTAAATATGACAGATCTGAAACAAAGAAAGAATATCATAGTGGGCATAAACATTAATTAAAAAAGTCAACGGAGGGAATACAGTTATAATTGTTTTAGTTAAGAGTTAGGTTCTATAATAATTTAAATTTAATATTTAAAAGAATACTTATGAAAAATATAATACTAGTTATATTCATTCTTTTACAAACATCTTTTTTGTTTTCACAAGGAAATGAAATAATCATTAACGATGATTCTCAATATGGGTTTAGTCGACCAAGAATAGCATTGTTAGATAATGATATTCCTTTTGTTTTATGGGGAAAAACTGGGGGAAGTCCTAAGGTTTATGGCGCCAAACTAGTAGGTGCTAATTTTTCAACTCCAGTTCAAATTGTGCCAGATAGTATGAGACCAAGAGTTGGGGGCTTAGATGGGCCTAATATTGTTTCACATAAAGACTCCGTTTATGTCGTTTGGGGAAATCAGGATATGGCTAACCATCACGTGTTTTTAAGTAGATCTTTTGATGGAGGGAATTCCTTTGGGTCTGCAATTCAAACTGACTCTCTTGATTTGGGAGAAAATATTGAATACCCGGGAATTTCTATGAATAATGATGGTACATTAGGTCTTTACTTTATAAAATCAGATCCTTCGTGGAATAACCCAACCCAATCTTTAATAACATCTTACGATAGAGGGAATACTTTTAGTAAAGATAGCGTAGTTAATTCATTTTCCCCTGGGTTACCTTGCGAATGTTGCCAAGGGAGCATGGAAATGCAAGATAGTAATTGGGTATTTTATTACAGGAATAACGTATCAAACATAAGAAATACATACAGTTTAGTTTCAACTGACTATGGTAATAATTTTGATGGAGTTTATGAGATGGATGATGATGATTGGTTTATTCAATCCTGTCCAAGTTCTGGTCCAGAGGGGCATATAGTTGGAGATAATTCATTTGTAGCATGGATGAGTAGAGGAAGTGGAAATACGAGAGTTTTATTTTCATCGGTAAACATGCTTACAGGAGTAACTTCTCCAGCAACTTATATAGACCCTAATGTGAGTTCTAGTGTTGTACAAAATTATCCATCGGTTGCTGGATCTGGTGATACAATAGCTGTAGTATGGCAAGATAACCGTTATTTAGCATCTAGTGTATTTACCTCAATTTCTATTGATGGAGGGCAATCATTTATGGGAACTACTCTGATTTCAGATACTACTGTTCTTATGAGTTACACTTCTATAGATGTTGCTTTTGCTAATGGTGTTTTTCATTATGTGTGGAAAAATAATAACAAAATATTTTATAAAAACATGACCATACCACTGATATTATCAGCATCTACAGATCAGGCGGATATTAATCACTTTAGTTTGTTTCCAAATCCAGCATCTACAGAACTGACTATAGAAACTGAACTTAAAGTAGAGAAATTATCAATAATAGATATAAGGGGGGAAATAATTAAATCGTTTATTCCAAGCTCTAAGATTATTAATGTTGAGGTTTTACCTGATGGTATCTACTTCATTAAAATAGAAGGGGATGACAAGAGCTTTATTCGGAAGTTTATAAAGCGATAGTTTTTCTTGATTATTGTTTCATGTGTATTAAATAAATCGTTTGTTTATTGAATAGATATTCTCAATTATAGGTTTTCTTAAAATTATTACTTTTAATACTCTATGATTGTTATTACATAAGTTTAGATGTTTAATAGACAAGATTAAGACTGTTTTAGTTTAGTACATAACAAAAAAAAACCTATTGATTTACAATGAATTATCTGAGTCTAAAACATGTTAAAATATTGATTTTCAGTAATTTATATAGGTAATTCGATTTATTTTTCTAATGACGAAAACTAATTATTTTCCTAAAATTAATGAACTTAGTTCAGTTCTAAATACTCAATTTTCAGGAACTTTAAATTTAGCAAGAGTAAAACTTATTGCACTGTTTATTTGTTCGCTTTGTAAAATTTAAACAGTAACTTTCAACAAATTAGCTAATGCTTTTAATTACTCAGTCGAACCAGACTCCTCCTTGAGAAGGATACAACGTTTCAAAGCACATTTAGCCTAGATGGTAACTTAATCGTTCAATTTATTTTTCGATTATTACCTAATAAAACTGAGAAACTAATTTTATCCATAGATAGAACTAATTGGAAATTTGGACAATTAGATATTGATATATTTATGTTAGGAATCGTTTATAAAGATGTTGCATTTCCTTTACTTTTACAATTCTTGAAAAAAGAGGGAATACTAAAACCCAAGAAAGTATAGATTTAATCAATAGATTTGTCTCTTTATTTGGAAAATAATGCATTTATTCTTTAGTTGCAGACAGAGAATTTATTGGGGAAAAATCGATAGCTTATCTCAATCAAGAAAACATAAGGTATCACATCCGTATCAGAAATAATTTCAAGGTATTTTTACCAGATAAGAATAAAGAATTAAAAGTATTTTGGTTGTTCAATAACTTAAAAATAGGAGAACATAAACATTACACTAAAATTGTAAAACTCAACAGTCAGTATTGTTACATCTCAGGTTCTAGATTAACTAAAGGAGAATTTTGAATTATTATTTATTTTAACAAAACTGAGCAAGCAAAAGAACATTACAAACAAATATGGCAAATAGAAATGTGTTTTAACGCTATGAAATCTAGCGGTTTTGATATCGAAAATACACATTTAAACAAAATTGACAGAATAGAGAAATTAATATTGTTGGTGATGATTTTTGGTGATGATTGCTTTTTTATGGTGCTATAAAGTAGGGATTTATCTACATCACTTAAATCCTATTAAAATCAAAAAAAGCATGGAAGAAAAAGCTAAATCTATATTTAAAAGCGGGCTAGACTATGTCTCAAACTCACTACTAAACGCTGTTAATCTAAACTTTATAGATATCATTAGCTTTTTGTAATTTACTTAGCTGTTTTAGTTAAACATATTCGAGGAATATTAATTGTTTAGTAAGTTTATATTAAAATGATTTTTTTATTGGTTGAATTTATAATTCGAAGTAAGTTAGTAGAAAAGGTGCCTAAATTAAAGAAAGGGTTTAAAATTGATTGGGAGAAGACAGATTTTGATTCACTAAAAATAATTCACGAAGGAGCTAAGGATAGAGTACCGGAAACTGTTAAGGATCATTATGAAATTTCGAGAAAGTATTTTTCTCTTTTGATATTAGTCCTTTCAATATCCTCAGCCTTATTTGTTGTTCTATTTGATGATACATAAACTTCTCTAGGGATTAAGGTGGTTGCGTTGTTGTCGGTATTGGTCTGTGCACTCGTAATATTAATTATTGGTCTAATGATTAGACCAATAAAGTTTATACCTCCAGGTCGATAGCACTACAAGGCTATAGCGATTAAAAATTTTAAGAATACCAAGGTTAGCACTTTAGATTTTCCGAAATACATATTTTATCAAGAATTTTTAGCTTGTCAAGCTAAAATTGACATTAATCAGTATTACAATTCTCAAAGATTAGACGCTATGGATTTTATTATAAGGCTTTTAATGATCGCGTTTGTCTCCTTAGGACTACTTCTTGTTCTTGTAGAATTTATTTGATACTCAATTCGTCTTGATCGCCCTTAATTATTGGATCATCTAATTCAAAATCAATATTGAAATTAAGGTTGTGTTCTGTCTCTTCTTCTGGATCTGAATGGTGTAATTTTTCATATTCTATAGATTATTTTAAATTAATAATTTTTTCAGATTAATTATAATATACTAAGTAGTGCTTTTAATTTTATTGTTACAAAACATATCTCCATATTTTTACTTGTCACTTTTTGTACGTATTTTTGTACAAAATATAAACATTATGATAACTGCGACTATTTCTGACTTTAGAAAAGACATAAAACAATATTTTAACAAAGTAACTGACAACTTCGAAACACTAATAATAAATAGAGGAAAAAACTCTGGTGTTGTTGTTATTTCTTTAGAAGAATATAATGCCTTACACACAACTCAGCACGAACTTTCTTCATTAAAAAACGAACAAAGGCTTGACTCAGCAATAAATAAATTTAAAAACGGAGATTCGTTTGACAAAAATCTACTCGAAGAATGAAATATATTTTCGTAGATGAGTCTTGGGAAGACTATTTATATTGGCAAAAAACAGACAAGAAAATCCTCAAAAGAATTAACATGTTAATTAAAGATATCTCGAGAAACCCTTATGATGGCATCGGGAAACCGGAACCTTTAAAACACAAGTATCGCGGATTCTGGTCAAGGAGAATTGACGCTGAACATCGCTTAATATATCAAGTAAAAGAAGATGAAGTAAGGATTATAAAATGCAGATTTCACTACGACTAATGCTGCTGAATCATTAACGTTTTGTAACATTCGTGGTCGTTGCACAACCCCTATATTTTCAAAAAACCTACTTTCACTAT
>CAJWVX010000124.1 GCA_913048175.1 uncultured Flavobacteriales bacterium
AAAATTGTAGTACTTAGCTTTTAGTAAAAAATATTGGGGAGTTGAGATAACAAGAGATTTATATTCCGCATACTTCTACTTTAAGTTTTATTTTTTTTTATTAAAAAAATTTCGTCTGTAGAATTAGAACTTCTATTGTCAAAATAATTGAGGATGTTTTAATAATGGATAGCTATGGTTATATCAATTGTGTTAAAGCCTTTAAACTTTACCTGTATTACTATATTATCTTATTAAGAAACTCCTATTAAAGCTAACATTTTATCTTTTGTACACTTAAAAAAGAGGCTAATTTGATAGAGTTGATCTATTTTTTTTGCTGTATTAGTATCTATTTTTAAACTGTATTATCTTGGGGAATTATTTATTTATTTATTAAGTCAAATTATGTTTTAAAAGACAACTTATTTATGCTTACTTTTGCACTTTTTTAAACAGCTTACTTTTACCAATAAATAATGAACAAAACATTAAAAAACTCAATTCTAATTGTATTATTTGTATTTCCATCAACTTTTATTTTTAGTCAAAAAATTCAATTAGGAATACTTTCTTCTTTTGAAGCTTATACTGGAACTGGAGCTGTTTCAAATTCAGGTAAATTTATAGGCGATGTTGGTTCAGATAATGGTAAAATGACTGGATTTATACCTCCAAATTTTATTGGTAATGTTCATAATGATGATGCTGTAACTAAAGATGCTAGAATAGATTTAGTTAGGCTGTATATTCATCTTAGCGATATTTTTGTTACACATCCTGGAACACATGCTGCGGCTTTTGGTGGTGGAGAAACTCTTCTTCCTGGAGTTTATTCTATTGGAGGTGCAGCATCTTTAGCAGGCAGTTTAACTCTTGATGGTGGTGGAGATCCAGATGCTGTATTTATAATTAAAATTGTTGGAGCAATGACTGTTGGAGTAGATTCAAAGATTTTTTTAACTAACGGAACTCGTGCTGCTAATGTTTTTTGGGTTGCTGAAGGAGCAATTTCTGTTGGAGCAGGAAGTATTGTTAAAGGAACTTTAATAGCACATCCAGGAGCAATTAGTCTGGGTGTTAATGTTAATGTTGAAGGAAGAATATTATCCACAGAAGGAGCATTAAATATTGCATCAGCTTGTGAGGTAAAACCTCCTGTTGGACCCATTACCATTCCAATAGATTGTATAAATGGATGCAATACTGATCCAGCTGCTATTGTTGATGTTTTTGGAAGTGTTAAAGGTTTTGGCCTTTACACTAGTTTGGGTGCTGTAGCAAATGCAGCTTCATCAGGTTTTATTGGAAATATTGGTACAAATGCAGGTGCTATAAGTGGCTTTGGTACGTCTGTTGTTATTGGAGATTTTTATCATGCAAACGCTATTACAGCAAAAGCCAAAATAGATTTAGATATTGCCTATATAGACCTTATGGCAATACCAAATACAGAACTTTCTCATAAACCAGCTTTTGGACTTGGAGAATTGTTATATCCTGGAGTTTATTATATAGGAGCAGCTGGATCTTTAGCAGGAACAATAACGCTTGATGGAAATGGAGATACTAATGCAGTATTTGTTTTTAAGTTTGCTGGAGCATTTTCAATAGAAGCTCAATCAAAAGTAATTTTTACTAATGGCACACAGCATCAAAATGTTGTTTGGCTTGGCGGAGCTGGAGTTACCACAGGAGCTATTAGTTTAGGAGCTAATAGTTACATGAAAGGAACGATGTTTTCTCATAACGGAGCAGTTACCGCAGGGGCAGGTTCAAATGTAGAGGGAAGAATGTTTTCTACAGCTGGGGCAATTGGATTTAGTACAGGAGTACTTTATGAAAACCCACTTTACTTTGACGCAGCGTCCGCTCCCCTACCTATTGAATTGTTAAGTTTTACTGCCAAAGCTGAAGAGTTGCATATTCAGCTTGATTGGATTACTTCATCAGAAATTAATAATGATTATTTTAATGTTGAGTGCTCTATCGATGGAATTAATTTCACTTCAATAAGCAAAATAAATGGTGCAGGAAATAGTAACCTAACGTTAAACTATTCTGAGGCTCATACACCTCTATTAGATGGAGTATTATATTATCGTTTAAAGCAAACGGATTATGATGGAAAAACAAGCTATTCTAACATTGAAGCAGTAGCGTTTTATAAAAGAAATGATTTTATTTTAGATATCTATCCAAATCCATTCTCAGTACAAACAACTTTTCATACGAGTAAAAACTTAACAGGAGCAACATTAACAGTTTACAAATCAGACAGGATCGTACAACAAATAAAAAATATTTCTGGTCAAACATTTACTTTTCAACGCGAAAATCTATCAAGCGGATTGTATTTTATTAACCTATCGCAAGATGGTAAAATAATAGCATCAGATAAATTATTAATTACAGACTATTAAATAGAATCTTGAGCTCACCATCATTTAATTATGAGAGCAAAATGTACTGTTGCAATCAACGGTAATTATTAGCCAGATATTTGTGGTTTTAAAGTAATTTCAGAACCTATTTTAATATTGGATAAAAGGATATATATTAACTTTTTTGTGAGTTGATTTATTAATTTAAAATAGTCGATCCTTAAAAACTTATTTTTTTCTTAGCTCATAAAATAGTTAAAACTAAATTCTGTTTTAAATCTAAAAAAACTACATTTGCAGTCGTTATTGGTTTTCATTTATTTGAAATTAATAGGGAATGAGGTGTGAATCCTCAACTGTACCCGCAGCTGTATGCTCTGCAAGTTTTTACAATAAGTCACTGACTAATCCTCGGGAAGACGTAAAAATATGGAGTGAGTCAGAAGACCTGCCTTTAATTGTTGAATTTATTCAACAAGCTTTCGGGATTAAAGGCGGAGCCTATTTCTATTAGAAAAAATCTTCACTTTATTTCTTAATGAACGGATTAGAATTTTATTCTAATTCAAAATTAATTAATTGTTTAACCTCATTTAAAACTAAAGTGATGAGAAAAAATTACAAAATGGCAGCTTTCGCTTGCCTAGGATTATTGTTATCCGCACAAAACACAAATGCTCAATCTGTTTCAGATTTTGAATCTTTAAATCTAGCTGCGGAGTCTGCTTGGGATGGTTCAGATTTATCAGGAAGCTACACGCCAACGAATTTTACCACTAACTTTATGAGTGGTGATGCCCAATTCTTTAATGTGTTTGATACGACTTACGCTCCAGGCTACTGGACGGATGGTTTTATTCAATCAACATATACAGATTCTGTAACTTCAGGTTCTGTAAACTTGAATAGTTCAAGAGCTGGATCAGGAAATAATGGTTCTTTAACTTACTTAGTAGCTAAAAACAATACAAAACTTACTTTTCAAAACAGTGCTTCTGATGATGTTGCCAATGGAATTTACATAACTAACGGAACCTTTGCTGCCAATAGTATGAGAGATGGAGACGCTTTCTCAAAACAGTTCGGTTCAGTAAATGATGCAAATGGAACTCCTGATGGAACAAATGGAGAAGACTGGTTTTTATTAACAATTAAAGGTGCAGATAGCTTAGGCAACCCAACAACTGATAGTGTTGATTTTTATTTGGCAGATTACCGTTTCGCTAATAACTCGCTTGATTATATTGTAACTGATTGGCAATATGTAGATTTAAGCTCTTTAGGAAACGTTGTTAGTCTAACATTTACAGTAACATCATCTGATAATGCTCCTTGGGGTATGAATACTCCAGAATATTTTTGTATAGATGATGTAACCCCTGCAACTGCAAGTTTAATTGATTTTGAAGATTTAGGATTTTCTGCAAATGATGAAATGTGGGACGGAAGCGATTTATCAGGAACACCTGATACGTATGATTATATCTCTTTTTTTACTGATGCTGATGCTACGTTTAGCAATGTATGGAATAGTCAATGGAATTATTGGGACGGAGGTTTTATATATTCCAACCAAACAGACTCTACAACTTCTGGATCAGGAAACATTTACAGTGCTAGAGCTGGTTCAGGAAAAAATTCTGACAATTATTTAGTATCAAAAAACAATTCAATAATTAATTTAACAGGTGCAGCAGCGAACAATACAGTTACTGGAGTGCACATTACAAACACAACTTATGCTGCCAATAGTATGAGAGATGGTGATGCTTTTGGAAAGCAATTTGGTGGTGCTAGTGGAGATGATCAGGATTTTTTTTTATTAACAATTAAAGGATACACAGCAGGGAACGAAACAACTGATAGCGTTAACTTTTATTTAGCCGATTATCGTTTTGCAGATAATTCTCAAGATTATATTGTAAAAGATTGGCAATGGGTTGATTTAACTTCTTTAGGAGCTATTGATAGTGTTAGTTTTACATTAACATCTTCAGATACCGCTCCTTGGGGAATTAATACACCTAGTTTCTTTGCTATAGATAATCTTAATGATCAGGCTGTTTCAATTAAAGATTTTGAAAATGAATTATCATTCTCAATTTTCCCAAACCCAACAGAAGGAAACTTAACAATTAATTTAGAAAACGATGTTAATTCAATTCAAGTAATAGATGTAACGGGAAAAATTATTATTTCTGAAAATAATATAAACAAAGGATATAAATCAATGAACTTAACTTCACTTAATGCAGGTGTTTACTTTATAAAAGTAATTAGTGAAAAAGGTAATAAAGTTCAGCGTTTAATAAAACGATAATTGTGAGAATATTAATCACAATTCTGTTTAGTTTATTTTTAAGTAAATTTTATGCTCAAGTTTTGGTGGGGCCTTATGCTCCACCAGCTGGGCAACAAAATTCTACAGCAATACACAAAGATTCAACTGTTTTTATTGGTTGGGGTTCTACTTGTTCTTTGGCAAGAGGTTATCAAGATATATCTAATTCATCATTGGGTTTAACAACAGTAGGTACAAATAATTCTGCAACAGAAAAATCTGGATTAAATGGCGTAGTTAGTTTAGGTGATGCAGGTTCTGCAACTTTAACTTTTAATGGGAATATCACAAATGGAATTGGAGCAGATTTTGCAGTTTTTGAAAATTCATTTAGTGATGACTTCTTAGAACTTGCTTTTGTTGAAGTTAGTTCGGACGGAATTAATTTCTTTAGATTTGAATCTGTTTCTTTAGTTTCTGTAGATGTTCAAACTTCAGGTTTTGGAGTAACTGATGCAACAGAAATATACAATCTTGCAGGCAAATACAGAGGCCAATATGGAACCCCCTTTGATTTGGATGAGTTAAATGGAATTTCAGGACTTGATATTAACGCAATTTCTCACGTTAAGGTAATTGATGTTATTGGTAATATAAATTCTACATACGTCTCTTACGATTCTCAAAACAATCCAATAAATGACCCATGGCCTACCCCTTTTGCTTCTGGTGGTTTTGATTTGGATGCTATTGGAGTAATCAACTTTATTCCAATATCAATAAAAGAAGAAAGCTATTCACTAAGTTTATTATCATATCCTAACCCAGTAGTAAATGTTTTAAATTTTGATTTACAAGAAAATATGAAATACAATTTCATACTTTCGGATCTTAATGGAAGAAATATTAAGCAAGGTCAATTAGATAATGAGTTGGATGTTAGCAAGCTTAACTCTGGAATTTACTTCCTTAAAGTATCTGCTGGTGAACGATTTATTATAAAGAAAATAATAAAAAATTAAGTTGTGAAAACCATACTGCAGATTGTCATATTACCATTCTTATTATGGCAATCTGCTTTTTCTCAAAATACAGAAGATACTGTTAAAATTAAAACAGTAGAGGTAATTGAAACAATTATTCCAGAAGCCTACAAAACAACAAAGTTCGATTCAACAGTAAAAGAGGAATCCTCTAATTTGGCTGAGTTAATTAACAATAATTCAGGCGCATTTATTAAATCTTATGGTGCAGGCTCTTTAGCCTCAATATCCTTTAGAGGAACTGGAGCTTCGCATACACAAGTTTTATGGAATGGCGTTGCATTAAATTCTCCTATGAATGGTCAAATTGATTTCTCACTCTATCCTACTCTATTTTTTGATGAAGCAGAACTTCATCACGGAGCGAGCGGATTAATTAATGGTTCTGGAGCACTTGGTGGAAGTGTTATATTAAATAACACAGAAGAGTATAAAAACCAAACAAAAATCACCTTTAAACAAACTGCCGGAAGTTTTAACAATTACTCTTCAGCCTTAAAACTAAAGCTCGGTAATAAAAAATGGTTTTACGAAACTCAACTATTCGGAAAAATGGATAGAAATAATTTTGAATACAAAAATATATCTTCAATAGAGACGCCAACTGAAAAGCTAGACAGAGCAGAAAACAAACAATTTGGATTACAACAAGCCGTTTATTATAAATTAAAAAACGGAAGTGTTGGAGGTAGGATCTGGTATTTTAATAGTGGCAGAGAACTCCCCGGAACAATAACCCAAACGAATTCGAATGAGGAATCTCAAAAAGACGAATCTATTCGTGCTTTAATTGAACTTAAAGGACTAAAAAACAACTTCCAATATCATATCTCTACAGCTTTAGTTTCCGATCAATTGATATACAAGAACAAGCAGGCAAATATAAATTCAAAAAGCAACTCTCAACTATTTGATAATAATATAAATACCAACATATATTTATCCAAAAATTGGAAAATAAACAATAATATAAATTTTAAATATGAAACTGCTAAAGCAGATGGTTATTCAGAAAAGAATAATAGAATTAGAACAAGTTGGTTATTGGGAGTAAATAAAGACTTTAAAAAACTTTCTTTAAATGCGTTTAATAGAATCGTAGTTATTGAATCAGAATTAAAACCTTTTGCTCCGGGCTTTGGAGCTCAATATAAAATCTTTAATAAAGAACAATTGTTTATTAAAGCAAATACAGGAATAAACTATCACTACCCTACTTTTAATGATTTATATTGGAACCCAGGAGGAAACAAAAGTCTAAAACCTGAATATGCTAAAATGGTAGAATCAGGTTTTAGTTATTCTAAATCAATAAAAGGAATTGAAATAAACACAGCGTTTACAGCATTTTACTCTAAAGTTAAAGATTGGATTATTTGGCAGCCTACTGAGTTTGGATATTGGAGCCCAACCAATTTAAAAGATGTTGAAAACAAAGGAATAGAAACGAATTTATCTCTTTCAACAAACATTAAAAAAATTAGAATTAAAGGAAGTGGTAATTATGCTTATACAAAATCTACCAACTTAAAAGCAAAAAATGAATTCGACAATTCTTTAGATAAACAACTAATTTATGTTCCTTATCACAAATTGAGTAGTTCAATATTAATTAACTTTAAATCGATTAATTTAATTTATACTTACAACTATACAGGGAAACGTTTTATGACAACAGATAATGAATGGTATTTACCCGCAAATTTCATTTCAGACATTTCTATATCTAATCAATTTAAAATTACTAAGACATGGGATGTTTCAGCTTCGTTTAAAATGAAAAACATTCTTGATCAAGATTATCAATCAATTGCATGGAGACCAATGCCTGGAAGAAATTATTTAATTTCTTTAACTTTTAGATTAAAGTAATGATAAAGCTGATTTACATACCAATCATTTTGCTTCTTTTTTCCTGTACTAAAGAAAAACTTGGTCCACAATGCATTAGTTGTAAAGTAGAAGAAACTAATACACAACAAGCTGATATTATAATAGTAAATGAAGGTAATTTTGGTTGGGGTAATGGCTCTTTAACTCTTTACAACCCATTAGATAAAACGATCTCTCAAAACATATTTTCTCAAGCCAATAACAATTTACCCTTAGGAGATGTTGCACAATCCATAACACAATTAAATAATAAAGCATATATCGTTGTCAATAATTCTAATAAAGTTGAAGTAGTTGATATTAATAGTTTCAATTCTTTGGCAACGATAACTGGGTTTACATCTCCACGTTACTTTTTACCTATAAACAATAACAAAGCTTATGTAACAGATCTATACTCAAATTCTATTCAGGTTGTTGATTTAAACAGCAATACTATTTCAGGAAATATACAACTAAGTGGCTGGTCAGAAGAATTACTAATTCATAATGACTCTGTTTATGTTTGTGATATGACGAATGATAATCTTTTAATAATTGATCCTCTAAATAACACATTGGTTGATAGCGTTAAAGTTGGAGAAAGCCCTAATAGTATATTAATAGATCAAAACAATAAAATTTGGATAATGTGTAGTGGAGGCATTAACTCCAACCTACCTAAACTGATAAAGTTTAATCCGCAAAACAGAACAATAGAGAATACGTTTACCTTTTCTAGTATTTCAGAATCTCCTGGAAGTCTTAAAATAAACGCGCTAAAAAATCAACTCTACTTTTTAAATTCTAGTGTTTATAAAATGAACATTAATGATTTAACACTCCCTATTTCAACCTTTATTATGAATAACAATAATACATTCTATGGTCTTGATATCGACCCTATTAATGAAGAAGTTTATGTTTCTGATGCAATTGATTATGTTCAGAATGGTATAATTTTCCGATATTCATCCTCTGGAGATCTAATTAATCAGTTTAATTCAGGGGTTATTCCCGGATCATTTTTATTTATTGAATAATGGAAAAGGAAAATATTGTAATGTCTTGGAGCGGAGGAAAAGATTCTTCTTACGCTTTATATCAACTACAAAAGGAAGGCAAGTATAATGTGAAATATTTATTGACAAATATTTTTAAGCCTAATAAAAGAGTCTCTATGCACGGTGTTCCTGAAACATTAATTAAAAAGCAAGCAGAAAGTCTAGGGATTCCTTTGGTAAAGTTATACCTAGAAGAAAAGACACATGATGAGTACGATGTTAAAATGAAACAGATCTTACTTAAGTTTAAAGAAGAGGGAATTACTAAGGTTGCTTTTGGTGATATTTTTTTAGAAGATTTAAAAGAATACCGTGAAAAAAGATTATCCGAAGTTGAAATGACTGCAATTTTTCCATTATGGAAGAAAAAAACGGATCAATTATCTCAAAGTTTTATCAAAGAAGGATTTAAAACACATATTTGTAGTATAGATACCTCAAAAATTCCAAAAAACTTAATTGGCGTTGATTATTCCTTTTCTTTTCTAAATCAACTTCCAAAAGAAATTGATCCTTGTGGTGAAAATGGAGAATTTCATAGTTTTTGTTATGACGGACCTATATTCAAATATCAAATACCTTTCAAGAAGAATAAAATTGTTGAAAAAACCTACAAACATGATAATAACGAATATCATTATTTGTTTAGTGACATATCCTACACCAACATTTAAACGAATTTAGATTTTAACCAAATCACTTCAATTTATTATATGGCTGTTTTTCATCATTTAATAGTCTATTAAATAAATTATTTTAGAATTGTTAATTAAAATATTTATCGATTAAAATAGACACTTAAACTGTTTTTTTAAACGATTAAAGAGTGAAATACAGAAAAACATAACGGACATAAAATACAGTAGCGTAATGTTTAACTCCTTAGTTATTAACAATTGTTAATAAACTACTTATTGAATTTTGATCTCGATGAATTAATTTAACACTCTGAATTAACAAAATAAAATTATTTATAATGAAAATTTGCTTTTCAAAATACACTAGGAAAATTGCTTTTACTTTATGTTGTCTATTTTTATCGAGCAATATAATTGCCCAACAAAATGGGAGCAACAACTCTACTCCTTCTCATTTTACTAATGTTAACGAGAGTTCTATTATTGCTTCCAATGCTAATAGATACATTATTCCTTCTACTTATAGAACGTTTATTCTGAATACGAGTAGTTTAAAAGCATCATTAAATTCGGTTCAGCAAAAAAATGCGGTTACAGTAAAACCTGCGGTTATTTCATTACCAAATCCAGATGGAACGTATTCTGAATATAAGGTATATAAAAATACCACTATGCATAGCGACTTAGAAGCAAACTATCCTAATATTAGAACATACGATGGTGTTGGAATTGATAATCCTGGAGATATTGTAAAATTTGATATTACTCCAAATGGCTTTCATGCTATGATTTTAACAACAGATAAAAAAACCATTTTTATTGACCCTTATGCTAAAGGAGATATTGATAATTATCAAGTTTACTATAAAAATGATTATGCTAATACTAGTTTAAACAGACTGTCTTGTGAACTAGATGAAGTTTCTTCTATAATTGATAAACCAGATTTTGGTGGTACCATGAACAAATTTGGCACTTGTGAATTAAGAACATATCGTTTAGCACTTGCTTGTACTGGAGAATATGCTGCTGCTGTAGGTGGTGGAACTGTTTCTGGAGCTA
>CAJWVX010000125.1 GCA_913048175.1 uncultured Flavobacteriales bacterium
GGATTTATCCTCTAGTGCTGCTAGAGGGCACAGTGTTAAATTTCAATAGAAAATAGGTACTAATAAAAAAAGTCCTGCAAAGAAATAGGACTTTTTTTATTCGATAAATATTTTTTAAAGTTAGCTTTTTGTAAAGTTTTGAGAAAAGTTAAAAGTATTATAGAGAAAGG
This sequence comes from uncultured Flavobacteriales bacterium, assembly GCA_913048175.1. Classification (GTDB taxonomy): domain Bacteria; phylum Bacteroidota; class Bacteroidia; order Flavobacteriales_E; family Vicingaceae. The sequence goes on from CAJWVX010000125.1 coordinate 171, forward strand.
AACCTTGGTTTTATATTATTGATATTCATACGCTCCTGCATCAGGAGAATTATCCCTATTTAAACCATCTTTATCAGTGCTTACATTAATATTAACGCCTTTGTCTATTGCTATAGAAGTAGATTTTAAATGATAGTCATGTAAAGTTTCATCTACAAATAAACCACCTGAACTTAAGGATGTGTTTATGTAGTCTGCACCAGAAATTGAATTAGTCGTTTTAAGGATACAGTGATCTAATAAAAAGTTAATAGTCGCACCAGCAAATTCTTCAGAACTAAACTCAATTTCCTTATCACCATCTATTATACAATTGTAAAACATAGCAGTTTCGGCTACATTAGTAGCGTTTTGTAAAAGAACAGCTGGAGTTTTTCTTTCAGTACCTGCCCAGTAGTTGGCAATTGTAGTATGATTAAAACGATAGTCGCCACCTCCTTTAAGTAATAAGTTGTACTGACCAGAGTTTGTAATAACCGAATTGGTGTCTGTTATTTTATAATTAGTAGCTAATATTCCAACAGCAGAGTTGTTATGAATTTCACAATTGTTTAATCGTAAAGTGTTTACTGAGAGTGTAGGTGCATTAAAAGGATTTGTTTCTACTTGTATACCTATAAAACCATTCTTTATTATTGCATAATTAAAAACATTATCATCAGCGCCTTCATTAATCCAAATTCTATCCCATTGCCCTGGTACATCTTGCCAAGCATATTCTAGTCGAGTACCTTGAAAAACAACTTCTTCATCTTTTTCGCCATTTACCCTGATATTTCCGTTTTCATAAATCCATATTCCAGCGTTGTTGTGCATGTGGACCTGAACTCCTTTTTCAATAGTTAATTTATCATTTCCATCTAATGTTAAATAACCTCCATAAATAACATAGGGTTTGTCGTTAATCCAAGTTGAATCCAAAGGTAAGTCAGAATTATCTTTATCTAAATATACAACAGGTATTCCTCCAACACTTTTGTTGGCAACATAGTAATGTGCATCTTGTCCCCAAGCTACTAAATCAACACTTTGAGAATTGCCGTTAGTAATAAATTTTATTTTATCAGAAACAACATAAGGGTTTGATAAATTATTTGGATCGATTGTTACTTCTGCAAAAATGAATAAACTATCTTTTCCATCAATTAGAATATTATTGTGGATGTTTCCAGAAACACCATCTACATTAATTCTAAATTGAGAATTAGCTCCATTTTCAACAGAAATGCTCGATATATTTACAGTTTTATTAGTAGGGTTATAAATCTTTAATCGTTTTGTTGTAGAGCCAAAAGTGGCAAAAACAGTATCAAACAAAACAGTATCAGCAGAAAAATTTAAGGTAACAGAAGAGTCTGTTTCTATAGAATCTTTTCTACAAGAAAAAGTAAATAGGATTATTGTGAATAAGACGAGTATTGGAGCTATTTTCAGCATGAAACGTAAAGGTAGTTAATTTAGAGAAACTCTTTATTGATAGTTATATTGTGTGTTGTTCACTTTTAAATTGGAAATCATATAATTTTTTATAGAAGCCATTTTTTTTAAGTAATTTTTGATGATTACCTTCTTCAACAATTTCTCCTTTATCAATTACTAAAATTTTATCAGCATTTTTAATCGTAGATAATCGGTGAGCAACAATAATAGAAGTTCTATCTTTTGTTAAAACACTTGTGGCGTGTTTAATCATTTCTTCAGATTCACTATCAATTGATGAGGTTGCTTCATCTAAAATTAAAACTTCTGTTTGATGGACATAAGCTCTAATAAAAGAAATAAGTTGTCGTTGACCAACAGAAAGCATTGCCCCTCGCTCCTTTACATCGTAATTGTAGCCTCCTGGAAGTTTTGAGATAAAATGATGTGCACCAACTTTTTTTGCTGCTTCAATAACTTGTTTTTCAGTAATTTCTTTGTTGTAAAGAGTTATGTTATTGAAGATACTATCAGAAAAAAGGAATACATCTTGTAAAACTATTGAAAGGTATTTTCTAAGATCTTCAAGTTCTATTTCATTAATATTGGTTTCATCAATAAAAATATCTCCTTTATTTATTTCATAATACCTCCCTAATAGGTTAATTATAGAAGATTTTCCGGCACCTGTAGCGCCAACAATTGCTAAATTTTCTCCTTTCTCTATTTTAAATGAAATATTTTTTAATACCCAATCTTCTTCATTGTAAGCAAATGAAACATTTCTAAATTCGATATCACCTTTTAGATTCACAGTGCTTTTAGCTCCATCATTATTTATGATAGATTGAGTATCTAAAACCTTAAAAACACGCTGAGAACTAACCATTCCCATTTGTAAAGTGTTAAATCGTTCAGCTAATTGTCTAATTGGTCGGTAGAGCATGTGGATAAAAAGTGTGAAAGAAAATATCTCTCCTGCAGAGGCGTAGTTTTGAGCAACTTCTCCTAAGCCATACCATACAAGTAATGCTAGAGATGATGCAGATAGAATTTCTACAACTGGAAAGAAAATAGAGTAGGCCCAAACGGTTTTAATATGAGCTGTACGATGTTTATGATTGATTTCGGCAAAAGCTTCTTTTTCTATTTCTTCCCGATTAAAAAGCTGTATGATTGATATTCCAGTAATGTGTTCTTGCACAAAAGTGTTTAATCTTCCTGTTTGTTCAGCAATATCTTGGTAAGCTTTTTTTATTATTTTTTTAAAAATTAATGTGGCAATGATCACTAAAGGAATAGGTATTAAAGCTATAAGTGTAAGATCCCAATTGATATAAAGCATACATAAAATAACTGCAAATATTTTAAGTAAATCGCTAATTATTAAAAGTATACCACCAGAAAACATCTCTGCAATTCTTTCAATATCAGTAACAGTTCTAGTTATTAATTGTCCAATAGGTGTGTTGTCGAAATGTTTTAGCTTAAAATGGATTACTTTTTCAAAGGTTTGATTTCTTAGATCTTTAATTACATTTTGACCTAATAGATTTCCTAACAATGTAAAAAAGTATTGTAATACCGATTCAAGCACTAAAAAAAATACGAGTAAAATAGTCATATTAAACAATCCTTGCTCATCTATTTTTTTTATATAATCATCAATCGTAATCTGAATTAATATAGGCCTAACTAAAGATATTAATGCTAAAAATATGGTAAGAAAAGCAGTTGTATAAAAAATATTATTGTAAGGTTTTACATAGGTCATTACTCTTTTAAATAAAGAATAATCGAACGCTTTACCTGAAACACTTTTAGACATTAAATACCTCCTTTGGATATTTCACTTCTGTTAAATATAATCCGTGAGCTGGAGCTGATGTTCCTGAATTACCTCTATTTTTTGACGCTATAATAGTATCTAATTCTTGAACTTTAATTTTTTCTTGACCAATATCTAGCATAGTACCTACAATGGATCTAACCATGTTTCTTAAAAACCGGTTTGCTGTAATTGTAAAGATTAAAATGTCATTATTGATTTCCCAATTTGCAAAAGTAATGTTACAATTATTGGTAAATGTATCGGTGTTACTTTTACTAAAGCAAGAAAAATCTTGTTCTCCCAATATTTTTTTAGTGGCCTCATTCATTAAATTTAAATCTAAATTATAAGGTAGAAAGTATGCTTTCTGGTTTAAGAATGGATTTTTGGCTGATGTTATCCAGTATTCATAAGTTCTGGCAGTTGCAGAAAAACGTGCATGTGCTTCTGGATTAACTTCTTTTAAAGATGAGCAAGATATATCTTCTGGTAAAAAACTATTTAGTTTAAAAATCAGTTTGTCTATTTCTAAAACTAATAAAGTATCAAAATGAGCATAAAGTTGTTTCGCATGAACTCCTGTATCAGTTCTGCCAGCACCTGTAACTATTATTTCTTCTTGTAAAAGTGTTGAAAGAGCTCTATTTATTTCTGACTGAACAGTATTAGAATTCTGTTGAATTTGCCAACCGTGATAATTGGTTCCATCATATTTTATTTCAAAAAAATATCTGCTCATTGAAGCAGTAAAATTAAGAATTATAAGGAGGTTAATCCCTTCCTTTTTCTTTTAATAATGGAACAAAACGGAATAAACCTAAGTCTTCAGTCTCAAAGTTGGTAGCAGATAATTTTACTATTTTTTTCATACGCTGGCTATTATCTTCATCAACAGGAATAACAAGTATGCCTCCAATTTTTAATTGGTTTAATAAGTCTTCAGGAATGTAAGGTGCTCCAGCAGTAACAATTATTTTATCGAAAGGGGCAAAAGTGGGTAATCCTTTGTAGCCATCACCATAAAATAGCTTGGTGTTATAACCAAGTTGAGGAAGTAACTCTTTGGTTCTTTCATACAGATATTTTTGTCTTTCAATAGAAAAGACTTTAGCCCCAACTTCTAATAAAACTGCAGTCTGATATCCAGAACCTGTTCCAATTTCCAATACTTTTTCTCTTGGCTTAATTTTTAAAAGCTCTGTTTGAAAAGCTACAGTATATGGTTGTGAGATGGTTTGACCAGACCCTATAGGAAAAGGTTTGTCTTCGTAAGCATATTTATGTAAAGCGTTGTCTGGAATAAATAAATGACGAGGAATAGTTTCTACAGCAGTTAAAACAGCGTTATCTTTTATTCCTTTTTTAACAAGAACTTGTGCTAATTGTTTTCGTAATCCTTTATGTCTGTAAGTATCCGTCATTATTATAATTTCAAACACAAAGAAAGTAAGATTAAACCGCTTTTTATAGCTTCATTAATGCCTTATTATTAAATATAGTGTGTTAATAAGAATTTATTTCAATAAAAAAGGCTCGAATACAATCGCTTATGTTTGTTAGATAATGTTAAAAATAGGAGTAATAGGAGCGGGGAATCTCGGAGAATCTCATATCAGATTGTTAAAAGGAATTAGCGATTTTGAGTTAGTTGGGTTTTATGATGCAAATCAAAGCTATAAAGATAGAATATCATCTCAATTGAATGTCCATTCTTTCAATAATTATGAAGAATTGATTCATCATGTTGATGCTGTTGATATTGTGAAGCCATCAATATCTCATTTTGATTATGCGGTAAATGCAATTAAAAAATCTAAACACGTTTTTATAGAAAAACCAGTGACCAATACTGTTGATGAAGCAAAACAACTATTACAGTTGGCTGAAGAAGCTAATGTTAAAGTGCAAGTTGGACATGTAGAGCGTTTTAACCCAGCTTTTAAAGCTGCATTGCCATATATTTCTAATCCTAAGTTTATAGAAACACATAGGATGATAAAATTTGATGCTAAAACAGCCGATATCGCAGTTGTTATGGATTTAATGAGTCATGATTTAGATATTATTTTGAGTGTAGTAAACTCAAATATTAAAAGTATTAAAGCTAAGGGCGTTAAGGTTGTGGGTAACACTCCTGATATTGTAAATGCAGTTGTTGAATTTGATAATGGTTGTGTAGCAAACCTAACTGCTAGTAGAATTTCATTGATAGATGAGCGTATTTCTAAATTTTATCAGAAAGATGCTCATATAAAAATTGATTATTTATCGCAAGAAACAAGTTTGTTTTCATTGAAGGAAAATAGTAAAACTGAAATTTGTGTTCAAAAATTAAAAATTAATAAAGAAAATGCTGTAAAACTCGAATTAGAAGAGTTTGCTTCATCAATTATTAATGATACAGCTCCTAAAGTAGGGATTCATGATGGTAGTCTGATGTTAGATGCTGCCTTTCGCGTTGCAGAAAAATTGCAGTTTTCAGGTTCATTAATTCAGACCAATTAACTAGTTGTATTTTTTTATTGCTCTTTTAGACCTAAGATTGATACATTTGCACAATATTTTTCAAAACCTTTCGTTTAACGGAAACATTAATTAAACATTGTCTGTATCAAAATTTCATACATTGTTACTCTTAATTGGGATAACTTTTTTATCATGTTCTAAAAAGGACTATGAAGCACAAATACCTACCTATATATCTATAGATAAATTTTCACTTACTACAGATTATTCTACACAAGGCTCAGAATCTATGAGTATTACTGATGTTTGGGTTTATATTGATGATGATTTTGTTGGTGTATATGAATTGCCAGCTAATTTCCCTATTTTAAAGGAAGGTATTGTTACTGTTAAGTTATATGCTGGAATTAAAGAAAATGGGATAGCTGCTAATAGGACTAGATATTTAGGCTATGCCCCATATGTGCAAGAAGTTAACTTAGTTAAGGAGGAAACAGTTATTATAGACCCTCAAATAATTTATGAACCTACCATAAAATTTGCTTGGTTGGAAGATTTTGATAATGCTAGTTTAACCTTTCTTTATAATTCAAATAGTGATACTATAATTAATAAAAATTCTGTTGATGTAAAAGAAGGTACTTTTTCTGGACAAGTTTTTTTAGATCCGGATATGATTTTTTTCGAAGCAACATCAACTAGTTTAATAGGTGTTCCATTAAATGGTTCGTCTCCTGTTTATTTAGAAATGGATTTTAAAACCAATCAACCTCTAACAATTGGTGTTTATTTAGATGCCAATCAATATGCATTTATCACTTTAAATGTATCAACAGAATGGAGGAAAATCTACATTAATTTGTCTGAAGTTATTTCTACAAATAATATTGGAGCAACTGATCTGAAAGTATTTTTTGGGATGCAAGAATCTGGTTCAAATCAATTTGTTACTAATCCTGAGATATTTATAGATAATTTAAAAGTGGTTCATTTCTGATGAATAAAAAATTACAAGTTTTAAAATATATTTCATTAGATGTTATTGCCGCTATTTCTGCTTGGGCATTGTTTTTTGTATATAGAAAAATTTATATAGAACCGCTTAAATTTGGTTATGAAATCCCTATTTCTTTTGATCAGAATTTTTATTATGGGTTAATATTTATCCCATTATTTTGGGTTACAATATACTTTGTAATAGGATCTTATAATAATATTTACAGAAGATCCAGGTTAAAAGAATTTGGACAAACGTTTTTGATCTCTATTATTGGAAGTTTAGTGTTGTTTTTTTTATTATTATTAGATGATCAAATTGCTTCTTATACACAATATTACAAATCATATATTGTGATTTTTACATTGCATTTTACTTTTACTGAGCTATTCAGATTAGTACTTACAACGTATACAGGTAAACGAATTAAAAATAGAAAGATTGGATTTAACACTCTTATTATAGGTTCTAATGAAAATGCTCTTGAGTTGTATAAGGAAATTAGTCATCAACGGTTTTCTACCGGTCATGATTTAATTGGTTTTACACATGTAATTAAATCGGATAAATATTTTTTAGATGACCATTTACCCCATTTTGGAAACTGTATTGGATTAAGAGATACGATTGTAGAAAATAATATTGAAGAAGTAATTATTGCTGTAGAATCATCAGAGCATGATAGCTTGGGTAGTATAATTTCTGAACTTGAAGGTTTAAATGTTGTTATAAACGTTATTCCTGATATGTATGATATTCTTTCAGGTTCTGTAAAGATGAGTTCTATTTTTGGTACACCACTTATTGTTATTACCAAAAATATAATGCCAATTTGGCAGCAGTCAGTTAAAAGAATGATAGATGTTGTAACTTCTCTTCTCGTACTTATTAGTTGTTTTCCATTATATTTTATTACAGCTCTAATAGTGGTTTCAAACTCTAAGGGAGGAGCTTTTTTCTCGCAAGAAAGAATTGGTATTCATGGAAAGCCATTTAATATTTTTAAATTCAGATCTATGCGAGTTGATGCTGAAAAAAATGGACCTGCCTTGTCAAGTACTAATGATAGTAGAATTACTGGTTTTGGTAAGTTTATGAGAAAAGTGAGGTTAGATGAAATACCTCAATTTTATAATGTATTGATTGGTGATATGAGCTTGGTAGGACCAAGACCTGAGCGACAATTTTTTATCGATCAGATTACAGAAAAAGCACCACATTATAATCATTTATTGAAGGTTAGGCCTGGAATTACATCATGGGGTCAAGTAAAATATGGTTATGCAGAAAATGTAGAACAAATGGTCGAAAGATTAAAGTTTGATATCCTCTATATTGAAAACATGTCTTTATTAGTAGATTTTAAAATTCTGATATACACGGTAATGATCGTTGTTAAAGGTAGCGGGAAATAAATACTATTATGAGGAGCTTTAGTTTTTTTATTATTACTGCAATCTTATTAACGTCCTGTAAGGAAGAAGATGTTAGGGTTGATTTACTTAACAGTTATTCAAATTCTGTTGAATTTGAACTAGATTTTGATGAAGTAGTTAATTTTTACGCTGATATTGATATTGAATACAAAGAAAAACCAGATTTGATTTATCATTGTGCTTTTTTAAGAAATGGAGAGCCGATATTTGATGGAGGTGTTGATGCCTTAGTAACTACTGATAATTTATATGATACCTTGTTTGTGGAAAACGGAATAACACATCAAAAGTTTTATGGAAAACTTAAAGGGAATTTAACTGGAGAGAGGTATGGGATTTACTCAGTAAAAACTAGGTTGATTAAAAATAATCACCCAGATTTAAAAATTAACAAAGCCGATATCGTTTTTGTGAGGTAACTTACTTTTAATTCAACATTCCTAATTACTTTTGCAGTTCTATGGAAATCAACAAGAAAGTAGCATTATACACTCTAGGGTGTAAACTTAATTTTTCAGAAACTTCTACGGTTGCTCGTATGTTTCAGGAAGAGGGTTTTGCACGAGTAGATTTTAATGAGACACCAGATGTTTATGTTATTAATACCTGTTCGGTTACCGAAAATGCGGATAAAAAATGTAAACAGCTAGTTAAAAAAGCGTTAAAGGTAAATCCTAATGCATTTGTTGCTATTATTGGATGTTATGCCCAGTTGAAGCCAGAAGAAATTGCTCAGATTTATGGAGTTGATATGGTTTTGGGAGCTTCAGAAAAATTTAAAATAGTAGAGCATTTTCAAAATTTAGAGAAGAATGAAAAGGCAGAAATATTTGCTTCTAAGATAAAGGAAGTCAAAGACTTTATTCCATCTTACTCAAAAGGAGATAGAACACGTTCATTCTTAAAGATACAAGATGGATGTGATTATTTTTGTACGTTTTGCACCATTCCTTTAGCAAGAGGTAAGAGTAGAAATAACTCTGTTGAAGATACCGTTAATGTAGCTAAAGAAGTTGCTCTAACAGCAGCTAGAGAAGTAATTCTTACAGGGGTTAATATTGGTGATTTTGGACAAGAAGAGGGAGAAAACTTCTTTGAATTAATTCAAGAGTTAGATAAAATTGAAGGAATAGAACGCTTTAGAATTTCATCGATAGAACCTAATTTGTTGAGTAACGATATTATAGATTTTGTAGCTCAATCAACTAAATTTATGCCGCATTTTCATATTCCATTACAATCAGGATCAAATAAGATTTTGAAAGCAATGAGAAGAAAGTACTTGAAAGAGTTGTATGTTGAGCGTGTTACTAGAATTAAATCATTAATGCCTCACGCTTCAATTGGCGTAGATGTAATTGTTGGATTTCCGGGAGAAACAGAAGAAGATTTTTTAGAGACTTATAATTTCTTAAATGAATTAGATGTTTCGTATTTACACGTGTTTACTTATTCTGAAAGAGAGAATACAACAGCAGTAAAAATGGATGGAGTTGTTCCAAAGCATATTAGGTCTGATAGAAGTAAGATGCTTCATATCCTTTCAGATAAAAAGAAACGTTTCTTTTATAATCAGCATTTAGGAAAAACCTATAATGTGCTTTTTGAATCTGAACAACATGATGATGCTTTAAATGGATTTACCGATAATTATATTAAAGTGAAAATTCCTTATTCTATGGAACTAGAAAATCAGATTAAAACGATAACTCTAAAAGATGTTGATTTGGATGGCGTTGTAAGAGTGAAATTAGAAGAGGAATTGATTAATTAGTTGGTGGTTTTGGTATTTAGTTTTAGAATTTTTATTTTACACTAAACACTAAACACTAAACACTAAACACTAAACACTAAACACT
>CAJWVX010000126.1 GCA_913048175.1 uncultured Flavobacteriales bacterium
TTGTGGCAAATAATGAATCCTGAACAGAAGTGACTTCATTTTTTACATTCATAGAATAACTAATACCAATTTTTTCATATAGTTTTTGTTTTCCAACGGTGCTTTTGTGTTTAAAAGGATAAAGCCTAGATACATTAAAAGCTACTTCAGGTAATCGTAACGTTACTGTTTTGTTTAAGGTGTTTTGACTGTGAGAAGTATTTAGAGATAAGTTGTAAGGCTTTCCAGTCCAAGATTTTTTATAAGAAATACTAGAATTAAATGTTGTACTTAAATATTCAGTTCCAGTGCTGTTAAAATTGTTAGAATAGTTTTCGCTATTACCAAAATTTACATTGGCAGAAAATACGCTGTTAGGTCTTGCTTTAGGGTCTTGTCTGTGGTTCCATTTTACAAAAAAGTTAGAATTTTGAGCGTAATCTGAAAATTCTTTAAATCCAGTTTTAAAAACAGAGTAATTAACATTTAAAGCACCATTAAATTTATAACGCTTTTTATAATCAGTTAACCAATTTCCTGCCCAACTTCCTTTGGTATAATAATCTCCTGTTACTTGAGAACTTATATTATTGCTTAAAGCTAGGTAGTATCCACCATTCAATAAAAATAATCCGTAAACAGGACTTTCTCCTGGGGTTGGAATTATTATTCCTGATCTTTTTTTGTTGGAATTTGGAAAAAACCCAAAAGGTATCGCAATTGGAGTTGGGGCACCTTCTATGACTAGGTTGGCTGGGCCGGTTATTATTTTATCATTAGGAATTATTTTTAATTTTCCAGTACTAAACCAGTAATGAGGATGCCTTAAGTTACAGGTGGTGTATTTTCCATGTTTAACATATAAAATATCATCAGGTGTTTTGTAAATTTTATTTCCATGTATATAATTTTCACCTTCATGAGTAACGGCATCCATGATTAAGCCTTTTTTTGTCTCAAAATTATATTTCATTTCATGAGAGTTAACTACAGACCCTTTTTCTGTAAATACGGGCTCTCCATAAAACTTACCTGTTGAATCTTGTTTACCTCTTGCAGAAACTATATTTGAATCCATATTAATTTCGATTTCCTCTGCAATTAGTTCAATATCTTCATAGTAAACTTCTGCCTGACCAAACAAATAGACCATTTTAGTTTTCATATCAATTCGAATTGAATCTTTGGCGATATATATAATTTTAGACTCTAACGCATCTGTTGAAGTTATTGTGTCAATAGAAAGTTTTTTAGTTATTAGTGAATCGGTAATTAGTGAGTCGGATGATAAAGAGTCTATTTTTAAAGAATCTGAAACAGGAATAGGAGGGATCAACAACTCAACTTCTTGACTAAATGAAACAACAGAACATAGTAACAGTAGGCTAATAGCCAATGTTTTACGAAACAAACAATGCTTGGTATAGAAGTTGTAGTTCATCGGAAGCTAATTTCTTATCAATAGATTGAGTTTAACTCGTTTTCAGGCAAGAATTATTAACATTAAAGTTGTGATAATTAACAGTTTTGTAAGTGTTGTCAAAACTAAAAAAAATAACATTTGTAATAGTAAAAAAGATGATTTTAACATTATTATAATCTAAGTATGATAAAACGTGTAATAGTTTGGTTTCTTGTATTGATAATGAATGTTTTTTTGACTTCAATAATGGCTCAAGGAAAATCTGATTTTTTTGGCGTTAAAACAGTTTGTATTGATGCTGGTCATGGTGGCCATGATGGTGGTTGTCAAGGGTCTAAATCTCAAGAAAAACATGTTGCTTTATCAATTGCACTTCAATTAGGAAAGTATATTGAAGCTAATTTTCCAGATGTTAAGGTTGTTTATACTAGAAAAACAGATGTTTATTTAAAGCTTTGGGAAAGAGCTGCAATTGCTAATAAAGCGAAAGCAGATTTATTTATTTGTGTGCATGCCAATGCCAATGAGAATAAATCAGCATTTGGCACAGAAACTTTTGTAATGGGATTACATAAATCTGAATCTAATTTGAATGTTGCAAAAAGAGAAAATTCATCCATTTTATTAGAAGAGGATTATAAAACAAAATATAGTGATTTTGATCCTAATTCTCCTGAATCGTATATTGTGTTAACCATGAGACAAAATGCCTTTCTAGATCAAAGTTTAAGTTTTGCGGCTAAGGTTCAAACTCAATTTACTGAAAGGGTTGGAAGAAAAAATAGAGGGGTTAAGCAGGCAGGTTTCTTAGTTTTACATCAAACAAACATGCCAAGCGTATTAATTGAAACAGGTTTTTTAACAAATAAAGAGGAAGAGAAATTCTTGGTTTCTGATTTAGGACAAGATTATTTGGCTTCGGCTGTTTTTAGAGCTTTTAAGTCCTATAAAAATGAATTAGAGGGTAAAGAGATTACTAAATTTGAAAAAGTTTTAGCGGTAAAGCAAGCTGAAGTTGATGAAAAAGAGGAGTCTAAAAAGAAGAATAAAAAAAATAAAGGAGAAGAGTTAGGTAAAGGGGTCGTTTTTAAAGTTCAAATTGCAACATCATCTAAAAAAATAGAACTTAAACCAGAAAACTTTAACGGGGTTAAAGATGTAACGATTTATGAAGCTGGCGGTTTGTTCCGTTATACGGTTGGAAAAGAAAAAAATATGACAGACGCTAATAGGTTGCAGGTTCAATTAAGATCTAATGGTTTTAAAGATGCTTTTGTAGTTGCTTTTTCTGATGGGAAAAGAGTTTCTATTAGTAAAGCTCTCCAGTTGCAATAAAATTAATATCTCAAAGGCCTTATCTATTAGCAACTTCTTTTGTTAGTTAAGTTCACTTTATCGATATTTGTACTTTATAAATTTATAGATGAAAATATCTAAAGAAGTAAAGGTAGGTTTTGTTGCATTATTTGCAATTGCATTATCTATATGGGGATTTAATTATCTTAAAGGGAACAACCTTTTTGTAGAAAGTAAAAGTGTTTATGCTGTTTATCCAAAAGTTCCAGGGTTGGCTGTGTCTTCGCCAATCATAATTAATGGAGTTCGTTGTGGTGTTGTTGATGATATCTATTTTCATCCAGATAAGTCAAGTAGGGTAGTTGTCAAATTGAATATCACAGAAAGTGCGATAAAGATTTCTAAAAACTCAATTGCAGATTTAATTAGTACCGATTTTATGGGTGGTAAAGCTATTGGTTTAAAGCTTGGAGATTCTGAAGGTGAGTTGAAAAATGGCGATACAATTCAGTCACACTTTGAAAAATCAATGTTAGAGGATTTTAGTGAGCAAATGTTGCCAATTAAAGATAAGGCGGAAAACATGATGATTTCTTTAGATACTGCGGTAATTAAATTGACTACTACTTTAGAAAATTTAAATGAAATGTTTAGTAATCAAAACAAGAGAAATCTAACATTGGCATTAGCTAATTTAAAAACTACACTAGAAGGGTTTGATGAGTTATCTAGAACATTAAATTCTACTATAAAAAACAAAGTAAACCCTGCCATGACAAAATTTAGTGATGTTGCAGATTCTTTAAAAGCATTAGATTTAAATCAAACATTGATCAAAGCTCAAGATGCTCTAAATGGTATGGCTTCTGTAATGGATAAAATGAATAAGGGAGAAGGTACAATGGGTAAATTGATGACCAACGATTCTCTGTATAATAATTTAACTGGCGCAACTAAAGAAATGGAAGAGTTGTTGGAGGACATTAAGTTGCATCCAAAACGTTATTTTAGAATACTTTCTAAAAAAGAAATTCCATACAAAAAAGATTAATAAAAGTAATTTGTCATGAATATATCTATTATCGCATTTGCAGTATTAATTCTAGTTTCAATAGGATTGTTTGCTAAAAATGCTAAAACAATAATTCGTAATATTAATTTAGGTAAGGATTTAGATCGAAATGATAATAAAGGTGGTCGCTTTAAATTAATGCTTAAAGTGGCAATGGGACAATCTAAAATGCAAGCTCGACCTATTGTAGGAATATTACATTTTGTTGTTTATGCTGGTTTTGTCATTATTAATATTGAGGTTTTAGAAATTGTATTAGATGGTTTATTAGGTACTCACCGTTTATTTTCTCCTTTAGGTAGTTTGTATAATTTCTTAATTTCTACGTTTGAAATTTTAGCATTTTTGGTTTTAGTGGCCTGTGTAATATTTTTAATTAGAAGAAATGTTATTAGGATAAAAAGATTTTTAAGTCCAGAAATGGAGGGATGGCCCAAAACGGATGCTAATCTTATTTTAATTGTTGAGGTATTATTAATGTCTGCATTTTTGTTAATGAATGTTGCAGATGCTCAATTGCAAGTTTTTGGATCAGAACATTATCCTCAGGTTGGTTCTTTTGTAATAAGCGGTATGTTTGATGGTGTGTTCTCTGGTTTTTCAGAATCTGGATTAATTGTATTTGAGAGGAGTTTGTGGTGGTTTCATATTGTTGGAATTTTCGCTTTTTTAAATTATCTTCCTTACTCTAAACATTTTCATATTTTATTAGCATTTCCTAATGTTTTCTATTCTAAATTAACACCTAAAGGGCAATTGCCTAATATGGCTGCTGTTAAAAAAGAGGTGGAGATTATGTTTGACCCTAATGCTGACCCCTATGCAGCCCCTCCAGAAACTGTTGGAGAGCCTGAAAGATTTGGAGCTAAAGATGTACAAGATTTAAATTGGAAACAATTGATGGATGCATACACTTGCACTGAATGTGGAAGATGTACTGATGTTTGTCCAGCTAATATTACTGGAAAAGATCTATCTCCTCGTAAAATATTAATGGATACAAGAGATCGATTAGAAGAGGTTGGTAAGGGAATAGATAAGAATGGAAAAGATTATGATGATGGTAAATCATTATTAGGGGATTATATAAAGGAAGAAGAATTGTTAGCTTGCACTAGCTGTAACGCATGTACAGAAGCTTGTCCTGTTAATAATGATCCTTTGTCTGTTATAGTTGATCTAAGACAATACTTAATAATGGAAGAGTCTAAAGCTCCGGCTGGGTGGACTGGAATGTTAACGAATATTGAAAATAATGGTGCTCCTTGGCAATTTGCTCAGGCTGACCGTTTAAATTGGAAAGACGAAGAGTAAAATTAAAGTCAGAAAGTCTAAAGTAAAAAGATAAACCTTAAACTTTAAAGACTTTTAACTTTTTAACTTTATAAACTATTAAGATGAGTGAATTAAAAGTACCTACAATGGCAGAAATGATGGCTTCAGGTAAGCAGCCAGATGTATTGTTTTGGGTTGGGTGTGCAGGGAGTTTTGATGATAGAGCGAAAAAAATTACACGAGCTTTCGTTAAAATTTTGAATAAAGCAGGAATTAACTTTGCTGTTTTAGGAACTGAAGAGAGTTGTACTGGTGATCCTGCAAAACGAGCTGGTAATGAGTTCTTATTTCAGATGCAAGCAATGGGTAATATCCAAATATTAAATGCTTACGAAATAAAGAGTATTGTTACTACTTGTCCTCACTGTTTTAATACTTTAAAAAATGAGTATCCAGAATTAGGAGGAGATTACGAAGTAAAACATCATTCACAGTTTTTGCAAGAATTAATTAATGAAGGAAAATTAACTGTTGAAGGTGGTTCATTTAAAGGAAAAAAAATTACTTTTCATGATCCTTGTTATTTAGGTAGAGCTAATGATGTTTATGAAGCACCAAGAGTTTTAATTGAAAAGTTAGATGCTGAATTAGTTGAGATGAAAAGATGTAAATCTAAAGGTTTATGTTGTGGCGCTGGTGGCGCTCAAATGTTTAAAGAAGCTGAAAAAGGAGGCAAAGAAATTAATGTTGAGCGAACTGAGGAAGCAATGGAGGTTAAGCCTGATATAATTGCTACTGGTTGTCCTTTTTGTATGACAATGATGACAGATGGTGTTAAAATAAAAGAAAAAGAAACTGAGGTTAAAGTTTACGATTTAGCTGAAATGATTGCTGAAGCAAACGACCTTTAAAAGATAAAATAATGGAATACCTAGAATATCCAGATAACGCAAAAGCGTGGGTTTATCAAAGTAATAAACACTTAGATAAAGACGAAATAGATTATTTAAAAGTTCAACTAGATGACTTTATTTCTGATTGGGAATCACACGGAAAAACGTTAAAAGGAACAACTGAAGTTTTTTATGATTTGTTTGTCGTCTTCTTTGTTGATGAGCAAGGAGATAATATGTGTGGTAGAGCTCAGGATGCTTCTGTTAATTTAATGAAGAAATTAGAAGGAGAGTTAGAGGTTACCTTTTTAGATAGAATGGTTCAATCTTATAAGAAAGGAGAAAAGGTTGAGGTTGTGAGAATGGCAGATTTTGAAACTTTATTAGATAATAAGGAGATTGATGAGAATACCATAGTATACAATAATATGATTACCACAAAAGTTGATTTTGAACATCACTGGGAAGTTCCTATGAAAGATAGTTGGCACAAACAGTTGATTCCTTTAAAATAGAAATCTACTTTTCTCCAATATTGTAAATAGTTTGAGTTGGGAATGCCATTTCTAAACTATTTGTGCCAAATTGTTTAAGTATTTCTAAATTAACAGCTGTTTGAGTATCTAAATTATCGCTTCCAGCTTTAATATAGTATATAAATATAATCCCTAAAGAGAAGTCGCCAAAAGCATTGAATGACACCATATAATCATCATTAATGTCATTATTTGATTTTGCAATTTCTTTCAATAATTCAATTCCTTTTTCCATTTGTGCTGCATTCATATTATAGGTTAATCCTAGGTTTAAAATGACTTTTCTTGAAGGTTCAGCGGTTACGTTTTCAACCATATCTCCGGTAAATAGAGCATTTGGTATAGTTACTAGTCTTCCTTCCAATGTTCTCATTCTACTTGTACGAATTCCTACCTCTGTAATTGTTCCATCAAATCCGTTTATTTTTATCCTGTCTCCTGCTTTAAATGGTTTGTCTGTAAAAATCATTATTCCACCAAAAATATTAGCGACAGAATCTTTAGCTGCCAAAGCAAATGCTAAACCTCCAATTCCTAAACCCGCAATTATAGCACCAACATCATATCCTGCATTATTTAAAGCAACGATTGTTCCTAAAACCCAAATAACAGAACGTAAACCTTTTCTTAAAACTGGTATAATCTGATTATCTAAAGAGCTTTCTGTTTTTTCAGCTAAAGGAACAATGTATTCCTGTATAACCGCATCAACCAATCTAGCCACTAGCCAAGTAATATTTACAGCAATTAAAATAAGATACACCTTTATCATAAAATCAACCCAT
This sequence comes from uncultured Flavobacteriales bacterium, assembly GCA_913048175.1. Lineage (GTDB taxonomy): Bacteria > Bacteroidota > Bacteroidia > Flavobacteriales_E > Vicingaceae. Next base: position 7,260 of record CAJWVX010000126.1, read on the forward strand.
TCTTGAGGGAAATATAAACGATTTAGTCCATACCACATTCCAATAATTGCAAGAGCCAAAACAATTGGTTCTTCAATCATATCAACAATAATGTCGTCAACTTTTGTTTTTGTTTTTTCAGTTAATTTTTTTACAACATTGCCAAAAAACCAATAAATAACTTTTCCAGCAACTATAGATCCTAAGATAATTAGAAGTGTAATTCCCCAATCCGAGATACTGTTGTGGTAAAATTCTATCGTTAAAAAATTATTCATAATTTAAAATTTAAGTTGTAAATTTAAATAAAATAGAATCTTAAAATAGAACAAAAAAATAATTATAATACTTTCTTAAAATTGGATTTAAATATCTAAATTTAATAGTAATTAATAACTCTTAAAAAAAGAAGCTATGATTATGAATAACAATGATTACATCTGCCCAAATTGTAAAGGACATTTAAATGTTGGAGGTTTTTTAGTTTTTGCCACTAGAACTGAAAGAAAACACAAGGGTTTAATAATGATGAGTTCAGTAGTTGGTAATTACGAATATACCCATCATAACAAGTTTGTATTAAATGATGCTGAAAAAGTTGATTTTGAATGCCCTATTTGCCAATCAGATTTAACCTCTAACAAAAATAAAGATCATGCTATGATACATATGGTAGTTGAGGAAGATGGCTCGGAGTATGAATTGTATTTTTCTAAAATTACAGGTAATAAAAGTACTTACTTGGTTGCAAATGACGCTGTAGAATCATTTGGGGAAGATGCTTCAGAGTTTGAAGAATTATTTTATGATTAAATGGTTCTTTTTAATTCTTCGTATTCACTTTTAGTACAAATAATCCAATGTTCACTATAATTGAATGTTAAATCAGAGATGTAATTCCTGTCTGGGAGTATCTTAGCCTCGAAAAAGTGAATTGATATTTTACTACCTAAGAGTTTAATCTCTTCAAACTTTTTGGGCGAAATAATCTTAAAAAACGACTTGTTATTATTATATTTTCTGTATTCTGGATATATAACAGTTTTATCTTTCATTAGGATTCAAAGCTAAGCTATAATTATCTTTTAAAATCACTAAAAAAACCTTAAATTTTATTATTTTTGCGTGAATTTTAATTCGAAAATTCATGGACAATCAATCAGGTAAAATTATTGGCGAAGGATTAACATATGACGATGTTCTTATGGTACCTGCATATTCAGAAATTCTTCCAAGAGATGTTAATGTTTCAACGCAATTTACAAAAGGAATTACTTTAAATATACCTATTGTTTCTGCTGCGATGGATACGGTTACTGAATCTAAGCTAGCAATTGCTATTGCTCATGAAGGAGGTATTGGTGTTTTACATAAAAACATGTCTATTGAAGCTCAGGCTGAGAAAGTGAGAATTGTAAAGCGTTCTGAAAGTGGAATGATTCAAGATCCTGTTACTCTTTCTGTAGATTCCAAACTAAGCGATGCTTTGGATTTAATGAAAAAACATAAAATTGGAGGTATACCTGTTGTTGATTCAGCCAATAAATTAGTAGGAATTGTTACAAATAGAGATTTAAGATTTCAAAAAGATACAAGTATCCCCGTTAAGGAAGTAATGACATCTGAGAATATTGTGACAACTAAAGAAGGGACTAGTCTAGATAATGCTCGTGAAATTTTACAAGAATATAAAATTGAGAAGTTACCCGTTGTTAATGAAAACAATGAGTTAATGGGATTAATTACTTATAAAGATATTACCAAGGTGAAATTAAAGCCTAATGCTTGTAAAGATGAGTATGGTAGGTTAAGAGTTGCCGCAGGAGTAGGAGTTACTGCTGATGTGATGGAAAGAGTTGATGCATTATATAACGCTGGAGTTGATGCTGTCATTATTGATACAGCTCACGGTCATTCAAAAGGTGTTATAGAAACGTTAAAAAGAGTAAAAGGACAATATCCAGATTTACAAGTCGTTGTAGGAAATATTGCAACAGCAGAAGCTGCTAAGGCATTAGTTGAAGCTGGAGCAGACGCTGTAAAAGTAGGGATTGGACCAGGTTCTATTTGTACAACAAGAATTATTGCAGGAGTAGGTGTTCCTCAATTAAGTGCAGTAATGATGGTTGCTGAAGGATTGAAAGGAACTGGAGTTCCTTTAATTGCTGATGGTGGAATTAAGTTTACTGGAGATATTGTTAAGGCAATGTCTGGCGGAGCAGATTCAATAATGGCAGGTTCTTTATTTGCTGGCGTTGATGAATCTCCAGGGGAGACTATAATTTTTGAAGGAAGAAAGTTTAAAGCATATAGGGGTATGGGTTCTATTGAAGCTATGCAAAAGGGGTCAAAAGATAGATATTTTCAAGATGCGGAAGATGATATTCAAAAATTAGTTCCTGAAGGGATTTCAGGAAGAGTTCCTTACAAAGGGTTTTTAAGTGAGGTCATATATCAAATGGTTGGAGGTTTAAAAGCAGGGATGGGATATTGTGGAGCTGCAACTATTGAGGATTTGAAAAAAGCAAAGTTTATAAGAATAACAAGTTCAGGAATAACAGAAAGTCATCCTCATAATATTAGTATTACAAGAGAAGCACCAAATTATTCAAGTAGATAATACAGGCTTAGCCTGAAATAAAAAAATATAACATGAAAAATATTGTATCAGCACTTTTGTTAACGGCTTCGGTTTTAACAATTAATGCACAAGAAAAAGATCCTGCTTTATTGAAAATAGGAGATAAAGATGTTAATCTATCTGAGTTTAACGCAATTTACAATAAAAATAATTCTAAAGAGAAAGCAACAGAAGAGTCTATAGAAGAATATTTAGATTTATATATAAAATTTAAA
>CAJWVX010000127.1 GCA_913048175.1 uncultured Flavobacteriales bacterium
AAAGCTATAAAAAGTACACTTAATGAGTGTTTTTTTTAGATCTAACCTTGAAAAAGAAAAAGTATGAGTTTGCCCTGGGCATCTAATTTCTTTTATGGTAGGCTAGGAATGAAATTAATATCTTTATCCTGTAGAATTTTTAGCGGAACAGAAACGATTACTTTATCTGCTATCTGCTATCTGCTATCTGTTGACCGTTTTGTGTAGCAATAACAATTTAGTCGTTTGAGTAATTAATGGACTCTAAAATGGTATTATATTTAATTTTAGAGGCTATAGATGGAACGATGTTTTTTTTGAAAAATCCATACCAAGAAGAGTTTACAAATTTACGGTCTGGAGCATCTGCATCAGTTTCAATATTAACAGGGGTAGAAGAGTCATTCACAATTTCTTCAAAAATAGCTGTACTTGTTTCTAACCATTCTGCTCCTAATGGAATAGGGAAGTCTGTAAAATTGGTATTAACTTTCATTCTACCACCTTAGATTGCTGAGGCTTACAAAATTTCAAAATTAATACCTTGTTGCTGTAATAATTACCCTGCCGACACCCCCCCACCAGCACCTATAATTATGACTTTTTCTTTAAACGAAGGGTTAACTTTTTTATCCTTAATGAAAGATACTAGAGAGAGTTGCGCAGGAATTCCCACGCCAAGAATTCCACATATTTTTATAAACTCATTTCTTGTCATGTTAAATAGTATCCAATTTTTGGCAACCACTCAATGTTGCAATTTCTCGTTTTTTTAAATCTAGTTAATAAAGTATTTTTTTAGTGGAGGATTGCTTCTCTACCAATTCTAATTCCAGAGTCTGATTAAAAAATCTGTAATATTTTTATGGCTTATGTTGTTGCAAATTTCAGTGCCAAACTGTTTTTCTAGCTCGGTATTAATTTGCTGATAACAGCTTGCATTTTCGTGTTCTTTAAAATAGAATGGGATTCTTGATTGGTCTGGATGGTTTTTATGGTAGTAATAATCTGCTCCATAGCAGATAGTATTTTGAGCACCCAATTCCAATCCATAAGCAATATGTTCTATTAGTCTTTCAGGCTTATCGTTACCTACAAATAACCGCACAAAATTAGCTCCTATTAAACCTTGTCTCTGAATTATTTCTTTAGCAATATCATCTGGTAAATTACGAGGATGGTCCAGTAGTGTTCGATAGTTAGAGTGACTTGCAATAATTGGAACGTTTATATTTTGTTTAGTAATGTAATTCGTTATATCATAAGCCAAAGCATCGCTAGCATGCGAAAAATCAATAGCAATATTTTTGTTATCTAAGTAATCGATTAAAGCCTTACCGTCATTTTTTAATCCAACCGAAGAAAAATTACCTCCACCAAATCTGTTTTCTAAATTATGGGTAAAACTGATATAGAACAACTTGCCAACATTATTTATTATCGTTTCTAAGTTCTTAAATCCTTGATCTAAAGACATTTTTTCATCACAGAAAGCAGATGCATTTTCTATAGACGCTAACATACCCACGTTTTGGTTGTTAGCTAGGTTTTTAATGTGCGGTTTGTCAAAACTATATAATGGATTGTCTTGAGTGTTTAAATTGCTAAAAATTTCACTTTGTTCAATACCCAGTTTATGACTGTCTGTTTGAGTAGGGGCAAAAATTGCCATTGTTTGTAACTTCACATTTCCTTCTTTTAAGTAAGGAACTGCACAGCCCAAATCTTCTGTTTTATTAATACCAGAGTTAGGCTGTGTTAGGTAAATTAGTAAATCACAATGGGCATCTATAACGGTTTTTATCATGGGGTTTTTATATTGCTTATAGCTTTTTCAAATTTACCAAATAATTAATTTTATTGTCAATAGTTAATACTACTTTTTGTGATTTTATATTTTTATTAGTTAGAAAAAGAAGCATCTCCAGAATTTAATCAAACCAATCTTTTGATAAATCTAGCTAAAGTGCATTTTATTTTTTAATTAACTCTTATTAGCATGCTCTTTTCCACTTCTTATTCCTCATCCCTTTTTAAACACCTACCTCTAGGTTCATTACCCTCATGGAGAACAACATCAGAATGGAGGAACTGTGCAGCAGCAGCAGAATCTTTTACTTTAGAAGCACTACGTGCTAACATTTCTGTTTCAAATTTGGTTAACACACTTTCTCTTATTCCAGCTTCTCTCCAGTTAGAATTTGGCCTGTAAGCTCTCGTTATTCCACGAGCGAGCGAAAGCGCATCTAACAACGCTTGGTTTGCTCCCTGTCCTTTAAAAGGACTCATAGGGTGAGCCGCATCTCCAATTAGTGTAACGTGTTCCGATTGGGCTAACAAATCTGCTTGCAATAAAGCTCTATCGTAAACGGGATAGCCAGAAATCTGAGTTTTTAGCGTTGCTGCAACAATTTGCGGAATAGGATGGTGCCACTGTGTTCTAAGAATTGCTTCCTCCTTTAAAGCTTTTGTTCCTTGCGCACTTAATGCTTTGGCTTCATTCTCTGGCATAGGAAAACTCAATTGCCACATTATCGAATCTTTGTTAAAAGGCATCATATAAATTCGCTCGTTGCCATTGGCCGTTTGAAAAACCGTAGCAGAATCCAGTAAATCACTCTCAATACCTTGGAGAGAACTTAACGGACAAATACCCAAGATGACAATACAATCGAGGTAACGTAATGGGGTAGCGGTATTACCAATTAATTGTTGACGCACTGCACTACGAATACCATCTGCTCCAACAACCAAATTGGCAGTGGCGCTTTTTGGGGCACCGTTTACGGTAAAATTTAAGGCAATAGTATTGTTATCTGTTGTCTTATAATTGAGGAACTGGTGGTTCCATTGTACTGTATTTGCTCCAATAAGTTGCTCCAATAACGCTAACCGTAAAGCTTGACGCGCAATGTGTACGTTTGTTTTTGTAGGCGGTTTTCTTTTATCTGATGCTACCCATTTTCTGATTCCCCATTCGCCAATAATGTTACCATCTGTGGTGTGTACCACATGGCGGGTAGAAATTAACCCTGCCTTTAACGTGAAAATACCGAAACCCTCAATTGCTTTACTCGCTTGTTGTAAAGTAAGACCATAACCCTGAGAACGCTCATTAAAACTACTATCTCGTTCATATAATGTAAAAGGAATACCCCGGTGTAAACAAGCAACCGCTAATGCCACACCTCCAATTCCACCACCAATAATAGCTACATGTGGAAATTTTTCTGCATCCGCTTTAGGCGGATGAGTTGCAGCAAGCAAACCAGAACCAGCACAGTTCGAGCAGATAGTTAAATGCGCTTTTGGACGAACAGGAGCAGTTCCTTCTCCATTCGATTTTTCGAATAGTGCCACTTCCAATTGGTAGGCGAGGCGTACTTTTTTGCGTAACCGTTGGCTTTTTTTACCACGGCCATTACACTCCAAACAAATAGACCAACTAGTGGTTGTATTTTCTACCTTACTCATTGCTGCTTTAATTCTCCTGAAAAACAAAGTTACAAAAGTTTAGGTGCTCCAAACTGGGTTTCTTATTCGGTATCTTACTCTATCTCGGAAGTAGAGTAGCGGATATCCGGGAAAGAGTTACTGTATCTTATTAGTTTTATAAGGGAAGTTTCTTACTATGAGTATTTTTTTGCGGTTGGATACCCACCTGCGCAGCTAAGGAGTAGGAGTCTGGAGTATTTTTTCTGAGTGTCTTACTATTCCTCGTACACACGATGAACCAGAGACAGTTGCTTACTCATTGCGGCTTTATTTAACCTGATTTTGATTCCGTTGTTTATTTGTTTAAATAATAATGGAAAATGGATATGTAATCTCGTTACCCCGCAAAAAAAATCGTATTGGTGTTGGTCAATCAAAATATTTTTTCCGTCAGGGTCTGTTAGTGTTATGAGTGCTGGTCCAGTAGTTTTTTATCTGCCTCAGTATTCAGGTTGATACCCAATGTTTTTAAATGGTTTTGTATTGCTCTAACATCATCAAATTCTTCATTTTTTTGTGCATCACTATCTCAACCAGTATTAAAAGTGATAATGTTATCTTCAAAAATTCCTTTAAAAAGGCCAATAACAACAGTATCCTTTTTGAGCACTAATCAATTTTGCTCAATGTTTCCAACTTTATAGGTAAATCCTAATTTCGCGTAAAACTCTTTTGATTTATGAATGTCTTTAAAAGATAAACTAACTGCAAATGCACCTAATTTCATACTGTTATTATTTAAATGGTTGGCAACAACTGATTTTTTTTGACTTAAAAGACGTGATTTTTTTTGCTGTAAAAGAAAATTAAGTTTAAACTATTTTTCCTAATATGCCTATAATTACCTTTGCTACATCTCCTCCTTTATCTACAATGTCAAGAATCTTTTTATTTTTATCTGTTGCAGCAGTAATTTGTTTATTTATAATTTCTATTTCTTCAGCAGAAACAGCCGTTGCTTTGAGTTCTAATATTAATTGAGAAATATTCTCAGTTGTTAAATTAGTTATTTTAGCCTCTAATATTTTATCTGTTCTCTGAGCAGCATTGCTTGAAGCTTTTCTTAAATCGTCTAAATTTGCCATAATCTTACTTTTTTATTTGATTTATTACTTTATCAATTTTCTTTTCATTTTTATTGTATGCATCTACTACCTTTTTACTCTTATTGAGCATCTCATCAAGTTGATCTAATTTGGTGTTTAGTTTGTTTTCTAGCCTATCAGTATCAATAAAATCTGAAAGAATTTCTTTCCGTTTTTCTTGAATATCATTTACACTAGCAACATTATTGGTAATAGCTGCATTCATTGTTAATGCTTTTTTGTATTCTTCGGAAACGACAATACGCATTTCTTCTTTTTTTAATTGAATAGGAGTAAGAAGTGATTCTCTCTTTTTCATATATTCTTCTTGAATAACGATTGTTATCATTTTCATGTTTTCTGTTCGGATAAGAGTTGCTTCACTTTTTATTGTTTCATCCCAAAAATCTATAATGGTTTGTTCTTTAAAAAATTCATCTAGATACATTGTGTACCATTCATTATCTAAAAAATCTAAGGCTGTTTTTTTACGTTCCTCAAAATACAAACTAACCAATTTTAAATGGCTCTTTTCTAATACTGTTATTTGCTTTTCAAGTAATAAAGACATATCTACAGTAGCCTTGGGTAAGCTTGCGCAGGAGCAAAAAACCGTTATTATTAATAGATATATAGTTTTTGATTTCATATAGATAACTTTTATTTTAATACAATTATTATTGATTTTGTTTAAATTATATTTAGGTCAATACCCATTCTCTATTCTGTCCATTTCTTTTTCGTTCTCTTTTTTTATGATCGGGCTCCATGCCAGAAATACTTTGCGCAATATCTTGATTTACCGTTGCCCAGAGGTAGTAGCTGTGTTCTACAATGCCATGAACTATTCGGCTACAGTCTACTTGTTGAACTTTATTATGGACGAGTGCAGGATGAGCATTTCCGGTATGCCCTAATTTTTCTGATAGACTTTTTGTGTATTTAGAAATTTCCATACCAAGATCACCATCATTATAATAAATAGTAACGTTACTTGCCATTTCATGCAAACGAGATAATCCATTACCACTCTCTAGTGCGTCATCTTTTACATCTGGCGCACAGAGAAATACATTTTTAAATATTCTTGGTAATACTGAACCTTTAGTGTACCCAATGAGTTTGTTTTTAAGTCCATTTTCTAACACATAATTCCCCATAGAATGGCATAACAGGTGAATGTTTTGGTTACACAGTTCTTGTTTTCCCTCTTTAGCATCACAATAAAGGGTGTTTAAAAAATCTTTAAGTTTTAGTAAGCCTCTGCCTATTGATTTTCCGGAATCACGAGCATCTGATCTGTCTGATCTGTAGGCTGCAAAAGGCATCATACTTCCATTAGATGGCCAGCTGAACAATACCACAACAACGTCTTTAGCATCTCTTTTTTGTTGCGAGTTTAACATATGTTGTAAGGACAAAGCACTACCAACTGCTTCATCCCAACTTACATTGTAGCCATGTATGTAAATTAGAACATCTTTACCACCTTTCTCCATCATGGTTTCTTTAAGATTATGAAATAAATTAAAGGAAGAATTGTTTGCTTGCTGAATTTCTTCCACTGCTTCGGTGGTTAAATCCTGATATGCCTTTATTACTGCTTGTTTAGATTTTTTAGTAAAATAACCTGAAAGACCAACACCATCACCAATTCTACCAGTTTTATCTTTTTTGTCTACGAATGCTTGAACCTCATCTTGGTGAAATTCTGTTGTTAATTCACCAAATCGCAGATTCTCGTGTCCGTCTGAGCTAAACCTTGTTCCATAACTAGATGGGTTCCATCGGTCTTCTCCTTCATGTTTACGGTTGGTAGCAAAATACAATTTTACATTTTTCATAGGTTATTGATCTTAAAATTAGGTTTAATATTATATCATAAATAACTCTATTCAAATTATAATATTTAACAAATCTAGTAAATTGTTACGCACCAAAATACTGTAAAAATACCCCTTTTGGGTTTTATTAAAAAATGTTATTTTATGTTCCTGTAAAGAATTTAGTTGATGAAATTAGCTCTTATTCTAAGTAAAAAAGCGTAATTATTATGATCGGATTGTATTTTTTGGAGCAGAAGAGGTAACTATTCTATTCGTTTTTGCTTCCACTCTTCAATAAGTTCATCAATACTTAAACCAAAGTAATTTTCTACATATGCTATCCAGCTATCTTCAGTAATTTTTGTTGTGGGTAAAAAAAGAGCTTTATATTTTTCTTCGCCATATTTCTCTTCTAAAAAATAGGCAAAAGAGTACGCTAAACTGTAAATGTGTACATCTGGGTTAGAAAATAGCTCAAACCAACTTGTTTTTAAGCCATTAAAATCAAAAGTGTTGTCTAGCACTAGGCTTTTAGAGTATTCATCTACTTCGGCTCTATTCTCCTTAAACTTATTCATAAACTTACTCTCTATAAGTTGAGCTGATCCTTCATCTAAAAACTTAAAAGAGTTCATATCATTATCCATTTCAAACTTGCATTTCTGTTCTAACAAGTTAAGGTTAACCAAGTGAAATGTTTCATGTACTATGCTACCTGCAACCTGGAAACTATTACTTATTGGAGTAGATTTTACAGGAAGAAAAGTTTCATTTAAACTAGGGTTGTATGGCCCAGGTCCATCGGAGTAAATTAGTATTACTCTTATTTTTGGAGGTAATAAACCATCCCATTCTTGTATTATAAAAGATTCAATATCATTAACATGTGTAAAAACAGCATTTGCAAAGGCCTCAACTCTTTCATCATACTTTATAGAGATGTATTTACTTTCTAAGGTTTTTCCAGCATCTCTATATTTATGAAACTCTTTATAAATAAATGCATTTTCATCATCTTTCATAAGCTCATACTGCTTTTTAACATTTGCAGTGTCATTTAAATGAAGATATGAGGTTAATAAACCACCTGTATTATCTATGTTTAGTTTTTCACAAATCTGACAATACAATTCTAAGGTTGATTCAAATCTTGCTAAGATATCGTAACACTTGTTTTCTATAAAGTATTCTGAACCCTCATTTTCTAATTTGCTTAATACTACTTTTTCTATTTCGTTATGATTCTTGAAAAAATCTATATTTAGTTGATCAATCCTTTTAAGGTAGCCATCCTTTTTCTGATCTAACTGAACCTTATCTGTAGTTTCTTGAGTTTTATTTTTCTCTTTGCAGCTTACTAAAGAATAGATTAATAGAGGCAACAGGATAAATAGTTTTGTTTTTTTCATAGCTAAATAAGACTTCATTATTTTTTTTCAAAAATAATTTATTGGCAATTGTAATTTAGGTTAACTGCTGTTAATTAAATCTAATTAATGTTAAAATTAGGTGTTGTTGGTGCAATTTTACCGCTTAGGGAGAGGGGTGGTATCCTTTTGTTTTCTAGTTAAAAGTTGTTCTTAATACATTCCGATAATTAAAATCGGAACACTTGAACTGAAAATAATAAAACAAAAGGTATAACCCTTCGAAGCTTTTGCTCTCGCAAAACGTGCTAAGGATAAATTCCTATGAATGTCATTAAGTTAGTAGTTTAAACTTGTTATACCGAATATGTTTTGCGAAAAGAGCAAAAGTTTCGAGGTATCTTTTAACTTTTTAGCACTAATTTCAATAGATTTACTCACTCTTTTTTATGTTTTGTCTTGTTCGTGAACTTACGTTTCTATGTTTCATAAAAGTTCAATCGGAATGACATTGTAACTTTAGGGAAGAGCCAAAAAAAAGTGTTTTAAACTAAATTATTATTTAGTGTAATTACACAGTCTTTTTTGGTGGTGTTTTAATTTCAAGTTCTAATTTTGGATAATGTATTATTTTGATGAAAAAACTTCTACCGACCTAGAGTTTGACCAAATTAAGGGTTGGCTAACGCAGTATTGCCAAACAGAAACGGTTGCTGATCGGATGAATCAGCTTCAACCATTACGTGAGCAACAAAAGGTGGTAGAAAGCCTTAATTTATCTCATGATTTGCAATTGGTAAGGAATAGCGGATTACAGTTTCCAAGATTAGAGTTACAAGAGTTGAAAAAAGAACTAAAGATGTTGGCTATTTTTGGTTCAGTGCTTCAAATACAAGGACTCATAAAACTTTTAGATGCATCACTATTGGTAAATGAGTTGTTTCTTTTTTTTAAAGAACATGGAGAAACTTATCCTCATTTACAAAGGTTGTTGGGCGAAGCCTATTATACCAAATCTATTGAAAAATCAATGGATAAAGTACTGGATAAACACTTAAAAATAAAGGATAGCGCTTCAGAAAAGTTAAAGAATATTAGGCAAGGTATAAAAAGTTGTAGACAACAGATTAATCGCAATTTTGATAAAGCACTTAGAGCAGCTCTCAATAACGGATATATTGATTCTACTAAAGAAAGTGTAGTTGATAATCGTAGGGTATTAACGGTTCTTTCTTCTTATAAAAGACAAGTAGAAGGTAGTATTTTGGGAGGATCTAAAACAGGATCGCTCACCTTTGTAGAACCACAGATTAATAGAGCCAAAAATATTGAATTAGACCAATTAATAGATGATGAACGTAAAGAGATTCATCGAATATTGGCTGAATTAAGTGAATCTTTCCGTTTAGAACTTCCGCTTTTGGAGGAATACCAAAAAATTATTTATGCTTTTGATGAAGTAAATGCTAAAGTAAAATTGGCTAATAAGATTGAAGGTGTTCGGCCACAAGTAAATCATAAGAATCAAGATACTTTTCTTAAAGATGCTTACCATCCGATTTTATACATTAAAAATATAGCAACTAATTTAAAGACCATACCTCAAACTTTTGAGTTAAAAAAGGACAGTCGTTTGTTAGTTATTTCTGGACCTAATGCTGGTGGTAAATCCATTACATTAAAAACAATGGGGCTTTTACAACTGATGTTTCAGTCGGGGTTAATGGTATCTGTTAACCCAGATAGTAAAATGGGCTTTTTTGACTATATACTTTCTGATATAGGAGACAATCAAAGTATTGAAAATGAGCTAAGTACATATAGTTATCGTTTGCAAAGGATGAACTTCTTTTTAAAGAAGACTTCGCCTAGAACACTCTTACTTTTAGATGAGTTTGGTACGGGTTCTGATCCTGATTTGGGTGGTGCTTTGGCTGAAGTGTTTTTTGAGACCATTTATAAAGGCGGTTGTTTTGGTGTTATTACTACACACTATGCTAATATAAAGTTAAAAGCATCTACATTACCAGAGGCTGTAAATGCTAATATGCTATTTAACCGAACCACGTTGAGCCCAGAGTTTCAATTAAGTATGGGACAACCAGGGTCTTCTTTTACTTTTGAGGTAGCTCAAAAGAATGGTATACCTGCCGATATGATTGAGCAGGCTAAGGCTAAAGTAGATGTACAGAAAATAGAGTTTGATAAAT
>CAJWVX010000128.1 GCA_913048175.1 uncultured Flavobacteriales bacterium
ATGTACAAAATGTAGAAAGATTGTTATTAAACGATCCTGAAGTTTTTAAAGTAGAGCCAGTAAAAACCAATCTTGAATTGATTAAGCAAGTTGCTTATGCTGTTGAAGAAGATAAAAGAGGCCCATTATTACGTTATTTGATTAAGAAAAATGAAATGAAGCAAGTCTTGGTATTTGCTTCATCAAGATATCAGGCAGATTTAATTGCTGATAAATTAGGTAAGAATGATGTGAATGCACGATCAATTCACAGTAAGAAAAGTCAAGGATATAGAAAGGAAACGTTAACCAATTTTAAAGCTGGAAATTTAACTGTTTTAGTAACTACTGATTTGCTTTCAAGAGGAATTGATATTGAGTTTTTACCTTTTGTAATTAACTACGAACTACCACGTTCTCCTAAAGATTTTGTTCATAGAATTGGTAGAACTGGTCGTGCAGAAAACCCAGGAACAGCGTTTACTTTTGTAATGGAAGACGCAGAGCATCATTTTAAAGTTATTCAGAAAAAGATGAAACAACAAGTAGAGGTTGCTGATGCAAATGATTTTGATTTACATGGATATTAATTCTAGAAATTATGCTCTTCATTTCTATAGTTCTGGGAAAAATTCATTTCGATTTAAGAACAAAGGAACCTGTTAAATACAATATGACATTTATCCTGAGTTTAGCCAAAGGGTAGTATTTCCGATAAAGAATCGAACGATGTTAATTCTATATTTAACACAAATTTCTATGAAAAATTTATTTTAGTAACTGAATGTTATAAAGTATCTAATAAATAGGCTTTTCATCTTATTTTCTAGAACACTAAAACGCCAATAAAATATCGTTCAGAATGAAATTCCACTAAGAACTACAAGAAAGCATTGAACACCCAACTTTAGTCCTTGCCCATTCTGGTCTTTTAACAAACCATTTTTCTGAACCTTCTTGTTCAGAATATGGCTGTTTTAAGAGTTGATACAATTCATCAATTATTGAATAGTCTCCTTTATCAGCAGCATCTATTGCTACTTGAGACATATAATTTCTTAACACATATTTAGGATTTACTTTATCCATAATCAGTTTTCTGTCAGCATCTGATTTGGTTTCCTTTTGTAATCTTTCTAAATAACTGTTAAACCAATCTTTCCAGAAAAAAAGGACTTCTCCTTTAACTTCTTCCGGTTTGTAAAAAGCATCAAAAACAGTATCTAAAAATGAAACCTCATCCCTTTCTGGAACAACTAAGTCATTAGAAACATTACTCAAATTCCGATAGAAAATAGTCATATCAGTTTCTGTCTTACCCAAAACTGTTTCTAAATCTTCAATCAATTTTAAATCACCTTCATCATTGATCTCTAAACCTATTTTGGCTTTAATCATTCCTAAATACTTGCCAGCATAAAGTTTTTTGTAATCGTTTAAGATTTCTTCTAATGGTTCAGCTTCTTCTATTAAAGGGTAAAGCGCATTTGCTAATTTTAACAAATTCCATAATGCAATACTTGATTGTTTTCCAAATTGATATCTTTTGTGTTCTGCATCTGTTGTATTAGGTGTCCAAGCTTTGTTGTAATCCTCCAACCAGCCATAAGGTCCGTAATCTATTGTTAACCCTAAAATAGACATGTTATCCGTATTCATAACTCCATGCACAAATCCTACACGTTGCCAATGGATAACCATGTCTAAGGTTTTTAAACTAACTTCTTTAAAAAACTGTATGTATCCAGCTTTGTTTAATTCACAATTAGGATATAAATGTTTTAACGTATAATCAACAAGTGTTTTAAGTGTTTTATGATCTTGTCTGGCAGAAAGTACCTCATAACTCCCAAACCTTAAAAAAGAAGGTGAAACACGGCAAACAATAGCTCCTTTCTCATAAGCAGGATTTCCATTGTACAAAACATCTCTCATTACCTGATCTCCAGATAATGAAAGCGATAAAGCTCTTGTTGTTGGAACACCCAAATGAAACATCGCCTCACTACAAAGATATTCTCTTACAGAAGATCTTAAAACTGCTAATCCATCTGCTGTTCTAGAGTATGGTGTAGCTCCAGCTCCTTTCAATTGCAAAGTCCATTGCTTCTCATTATGACTTACCTCAGCCAAATTAATAGCTCTTCCATCTCCTAGTTGCCCTGCCCAATGTCCAAATTGATGACCTCCATAACACATTGCATAAGGTGTTGTATTTTCGATAAGCTGATTACCTGTAAACACTTTTAAAAACTCTTCAGATTTCGCTTCATCTTCTGTAATTCCTAATATTTTAGCAACATCAAAAGAAAAATGTACAATCTCTGGAAATTCTGTTTTTGTTGGTTCAGCAAAAGAATAGCACGCTTCACTTACCTGCCTTCGCGTATTTTCCTTTATAGGATCAGCAGGAAGTTCTTTTAAAAATGTATCGTTTATTTGAAGTTTCATTAAAGCAGTGTGTTAGTTACTTCAAAATTAGCCAATTTGTACGTGATGTATTACTTTTACAGAATGGGATTAACAAACAATGACATATTTAAAAAGCTAAGAGTAGCTCATAAATTAAGAGATGACGAAATCGTTAAAATTTGTGCTTTAGTAGACTTTAAAATTTCTAAAAGTGAATTGGGTGCTTTATTCAGAAAAGAAGATCACTCTAATTACATGGAATGCGGGGATCAGATATTAAGAAATTTTTTAAATGGTTTGGTAATTCATATGAGAGGACCAATGCCACCCAGAAAAGATGTACTAAAAAAACCGACAACTGAAAAATGAATATTATAAAAAAAATAGCAAGCTTAGCTTTTTCTTTAATTCTATTTAATTCTTGCGCTCAAACTGATACTAAAATGGAATCAATAAATCTATATAATATCTCTATCAATAGTCTTGAGGGAGATGTAATAAATCTAAATGACTACAAAGGAAAATTCATTTTATTTGTAAATGTAGCTTCGAAATGTGGTTTTACTTCTCAATATAAAGAGTTACAAGAATTACATAACAAATATAAAAGTGAATTAGTTGTTATAGGAGTTCCTTGTAATCAGTTCGGAGAACAAGAGCCTGGAAATGCCGAAGAAATACAAACTTTTTGCAGCAAGAATTATGGTGTAGAGTTTTTAATTACTGAAAAAGTTGATGTTAAAGGAGATACACAACACCCTCTATATTCTTGGTTGACGTTAAAAGAAAATAACGGATTAAAAGGAAGTACAGTTAAGTGGAATTTTCAGAAGTACTTAGTTGGACAAGATGGAAATTTAATTGACTATTTTTATAGTATAACTTCTCCTACTAGTGAAAAAATTACGAAGTTCATATCTAAATAGATCTTTTAGATTTCTAATACCTATAAAACGAACATCTTTTAGTGGCATTTTCTTTGGTAAAAAAAATGCTCTGGGCAGCCGACTCGTTTGCTTTAAATTCTTATACCCATAAAACAAAAATCATCAACTTCTTCCTAGTCTCCTCTCCAGCTATCCAATGACTCGTTGAGTAAATCCCTTTGCGTATCCATTGTTTTATATTGTATCAATAATAATAGTTTTTTAACTGATTTAGTCATAAACTTTTCACCTTTCTCTCCTCCAAACTGATCTGCATATCCATCATAAAAAACGTATATCAAATCATTTTCCTGAAGCTAAATACTATGCGTTGTAAATGGTTGTTGGCTCCTAAAGTTTCCAATTGGTTGTTTATCAGCTTTGGTAACCATTATCTCATTATTTCTTATAATCCATAATGGATTGTGAGCTCCAGCGTATTTTTAATTAATACCTAAAAATAAGCTTGTTAACTATTCAAATATAAAAAAAATTAGAAATCACTTTTGTCCTATTAACCTAACCTAAGGCTCCTTTAGTCACAAAAACTCTCCAACCAAAAATAGCCAATTGTAGCTTGGTTGCTTTTGCCAAATCTAATCGTTGTTTAGTATAACTCGGTAAAACAAGTTTATTAATTTTTGCCAAAGCTTTAAATATGGATTGTTTCATTGAAATAAAAATATAAAATAGCTTAATACCATTGTGTCTTTTTCTTCTTTGAGGCTGCAGACTTTCTTCCTTTTTTATGTCTACTACCTTGTTTTTTATGAACCTGTGGCTTTACTTTTGGATCTAACGGATAAGGGTGCTCATCAATAATTTTAATTGTTTTTCCAGTTAGTTTCTCAATACTAATAACATAATTCCTTTCGTCAGCCGAACAAAACGAGTAAGCATTACCAGTCTCTCCCGCTCTACCAGTTCTTCCAATTCTATGAACATAACCTTCTGGCACATTTGGTAAATCAAAATTGATTACAGCATCTAAATTATCAATATCAATACCTCTTGCAGCTACATCTGTTGCTATTAAAACATTTACCTCTCCAGCTTTAAATCGGTTAAGCGCTTCTTGTCTTACAGTTTGAGATTTATCACCATGGATTGTTGCCACTTTATATCCATTTTTGGTTAAGGACTGCTCCAACTTATCTACCCCAAACTTTGTTCTTCTAAAAATAAGGATGTTACCTTTAATTGTATTTCGCATAAGGTGTAAACACAATTCCATTTTTTTACCAATTGGCACATAGTACAAATGTTGATTTACTCCTTTTGCAGCTGAAGAAACTTGCTCTACCTCAATTTTCTCTGGACTCCTTAATATAGAATTAGCTAACCCTAAAACCTTTAAAGGCATTGTTGCCGAAAACAATAATGATTGTTTAAAATCAGCACAAAGCTTGTTGACTTTCATAATATCATCAACAAAACCCATATCAAGCAACATGTCAGCCTCATCTAAAACCATTAAATCAACACTTCCTAAACGAGCATAGTTTTGTTTCGCTAAATCCAATAATCTTCCTGGAGTTGCAATTAAAATATCAATCCCTTTATTTAGTTTTTGAATTTGCGGCTCAATAGGCACTCCTCCATATATTGCTGCACTTCTTAAGTTGGTGTATTTACCATAAGCTTTAAAACTTTCATCAATTTGTTCAGCCAACTCTCTAGTTGGACTAATAATTAAAGCTCTTATATTTTTTCCGCCTTTTACAAAATCTTGATCACTAAATAGAATTTGCAATATTGGCAACGCAAAAGCAGCAGTCTTACCTGTTCCTGTTTGAGCTGAAGCTATCACATCCTTTCTATTCAAAATTAAAGGAATAGCCTTTTCCTGAATTGGAGTTGGAGTTGAATAATTTTGCTCTGCTAAAGCTTTTAAAATAGAATCATTTAATGCTAATGTTCCAAATTCCATATTGAGTTAGTTTAAGTTAAGCAAAGGTAGTAAAGTTATTGGCTAAGACTTCATACTTAATTGAACTCGTTTTCTAGATAAATCTACAGATATAACTTTAACATCTACTTGCTGGTTTAGCTTAACCACATCCTGAATATTAGAAACAAATGTGTTTGATACTTCAGAAATATGAACTAATCCAGACTCCTTAATTCCAATATTTACAAAGGCTCCAAAATTGGTAATATTATTAATAGTTCCAGTTAATTGCATCCCCTCCTGTAAGTCCTCAATACTATCAATACTATTGTAAGCAGCCTCCTCTAAAGGCACTCTAGGATCTATAGTTGGCTTCTGTATTTCTTTAACAATAAAGTCAACAGTGTAACCATCATATTTTTCTTTTAAGGATTTAATTGTTTCCTCATTAATCGATTGTTTTCCTAATACCTCCTCAATTTTAGATTGATTCAGTTTTAACAATTCTGAAACTAGCTTATAAGTTTCTGGGTGAATAATTGTATTATCTAATGGATTAATCCCTTCTTCTATTCTTAAGAAACCTGCAGCTTGCTCATAAGTTTTTTTACCCATTTTAGGGACTTTAAGCAATTGCTTACGTTCCGTAAAACTTCCATTTTCTTCTCTATATGCAACTATATTCTTAGCTAATGTTAATCCTAATCCACTTACGTGAGATAAAATAGGATAAGACGCTGTATTTAATTCCACACCTACATGATTAACACAAGAGGCTACAACTTCGTTTAATTTTTGTTTTAATAATGGTTGGTTTACATCATGTTGATATTGTCCTACACCTATAGATTTAGCATCTATCTTAACTAATTCAGCTAATGGATCAATTAATCGTCTTCCTATAGAAATAGCTCCTCTAACGGTTAAATCTAAATCAGGAAATTCATCTCTTGCAATTTCTGATGCAGAATAGATGCTCGCTCCTGCTTCATTTACAGAAAACACTTCAATTGCTGTTGCCTTAAATAAATCTCTACACAACTTCTCCGTTTCTAAACCTGCCGTTCCATTCCCTATAGCAATAGCTTCAATATTATTCTTGTCGACTAATTTTAATAAAACCTTTTTAGTCTCTTCCCATTTGTTTTGTGGAGGATGAGGAAAAATAGTGACGTTATCTGTAAAATCACCATTTCTATTTAACACCGCAACCTTACAGCCCGACCTAAAACCTGGATCAATAGCTAAAATATTCTTTGCTCCTAAAGGAGACTGAAGTAATAATTGTTTTAAGTTTTCTGCAAATACACCAATAGAATCAATATCCGCTTTTTCTTTTAGTTCCTTCTTTATTTCTGATTCAAAATTAGGCTGTAATATTCTTTTATAAGATTCCGCTACAGCTTTACCTACAAAAGTATTAGAAGCATAGTTTCTATTTATTTTATGTTGAATATTTTGAATTGCTCTTTCCTCATTAACATCAACACTAAAACTCAGTATCCCTTCTTTTTCTGCTCTAAACAAAGCTAAAACCCTGTGCGATGCCATTTTTTTCACCCTCTCAGAAAACTCAAAGTAATCTTTGTACTTCTCACCCTCTTCTTTCTTTCCTCTTTTAACTTTAGAACTACCAACGGAAATTCTTTGGAATTGACCTCTCAAATCATCTCTCACCCATTTATCTTCTGCAATCCATTCTGCTAAAATGTTAATAGCTCCTTCTAAAGCTTGTTTTTCATCTTCAACATCTCCATTAACAAACGAGAATGCTTTATCTTTAATATTATTAGCGTTTTGATTCTTTTGTATAAAAATAGCTAAAGGCTTTAAACCCTGTTCAATTGCTTTTTCACCTTTTGTTTTACGCTTCTGTTTATAGGGTAAATACAAATCCTCTAACTCGGTAAGCAATAAAGATGCTTTTATTTTATATGCTAATTCTGGAGTTAACTTACCTTGAGAATCTATGGTTTGTAAAATCGTTTCTTTACGCTTTAAAAACCCTTCCCAATAAGCTTGTCTATCTTTAATGTTAATTAATTGTACCTCATCTAAATTACCCGTAACTTCTTTTCTATATCTAGCTACAAAAGGTACAGTTCCTCCTTCCTTAAATAATTGGATGACTTTCTCAATACTAGAATTTGAGATACTTAACTCCTTACTTAGAATTTCAGAAATATTCATTATTGATAATTTTATATGTATATAAAATTAATAAAGTCTACAAATAAGAAAGTTTTTTAGACTAGAATATTAAATAAAAAAATAACTCTTATTAATTTACAAACTCATCTTATTAATTGCCAACTTATACACTTTATGTATCCTATTGTAAATGTAACATTATACTTTAAAAAAAATTAGTATTGTAATAATTCACTAATAATAGAAAGGGTATATTAACACTAAATCGTTTAACACTAATCAGTAACAAAAGATTAATATTAATTTCAAAAAATCTAAATATTATAAAAAAAGATCCCTTTTATTATTCAATTATTGATTAACTACTCTCTTTTAAAACCATAAACTAATACACCACACCCTGCTTTTGTATCCTTAAATTCAAAATTTAAAAAATACATTCCTGAAAGACCACAGATAAACTCTAAAACAGAGTAATGTTTATCTAAATCAATAACATAACTTGATAATTTTCTTTTTCCACGATCGTTATGTAACTCAAAAATCATTCTACCTTCTAATTCTTTTGCATCATCAAGAACAAATCGATATTTCATCCCTTTATTTAACATCACGGGAATAGTCATAAATCCATTATCTCTTGAAGATTTAACCTCTTTAAGCTTAATTTGAAAATCCTTTGTATAGGTAAAGTCAGCTAATTTCCTAATTACTTCTGGTAATAATACCTGGCTACATTGTGATATTACATTTAAAGAAGAAAACATTATTGCAACTATTATTATAGTTTTTATCATCTTTATATAATTTTTGTTCTTAGTTCTTTTATTTTTTCAATTATTTTTAGAAGTGTTTCGTCATTCATTTTCACTTCACTCGTACTTTGATCTTCTATTACTAACATTCCATTAACTTCTTTTGTAATAGGGTCTCCATAAGTAGTTATTATTTCTACTTCATCATAAATTATTTTTAAATCCTTAAAATAACTTATTAACTTATTAAGCTCTGAATCTTTCTTGTAAACCTCCAGCATAAGAATCATATTGTTAAGTGATATTTTCTGTTCGCCTATCCGTTCTATCAGTTGATCATTTGGTGTTTTATAGGTTATTTGTGTTGCTAAAAATAAACTTTCAACAAAAGTTCCTGTAACTATCATTACACTTGTTTTTGTTCTATTCTGTTCACGTAAATAAGCATCCATTCGACTAAAACCTTGAGTACTTATATTTATTAATGAATCAACATTATCACTTGAGGCTGCTAATCTCTTTAAGGTATGAAAATCAAAAAACTGATCGACCTTCAAGTCTTTTGATAAAGTTCTTACTGCAGATATATAATCTATAGATAACATCGTTTTTTTATAGATATTTAAATAACCTAATTCAGTTCCATATATTCCTAAATTAATTGCTTTTAAAAGAGCTGATTCATAGTTGTTAATTTTACCTGGGTCATTTAACAATTGCTGATCAAATATAGCTCCAGAACTTATTATTAAAGAGGTCATCTCTATTGGTGGAGGAATTGAATGAATCATTTCATTAATTATTTCTTCTGAAACAACTACTTGTTTTTGAAGAGAATCTGCGTATTCAAAATCTGCTAAAAGGTCATTAATCTCAGAGTCTTCTGTATCACTACCACAAGAGAAAAGGAGAAAAAGAAGAAGAAAAACGGAAAATGCTATGAATGTATTTTTTTTCATTTTTTATTTTTTATTGTAAACAAAGATGATATTGATAGTAGTTTTTTTAACACATTAGAATATAGTGCTAAAAACAATAGCAATGTATAACTCCACAATATAATAATATTAAACCAATATGTTTCTATCAATATACCAAAAATATGTTTTCTTGGAACATAAAAATGTGTCTTAAAATCAAAGAAATTTGATTTTGATGGAAAAAGATAGATTGGATCAACTTTTTGCATTACATCAAATTCTTGATTAATTATTATCCTTTTCTTTAACATCGAATTAGTTAAAATTTCATTCAAGTTATTGTTAAAGTAATTAGATTTCAAATCCCTTAATATAACGAGATCTTTCTCATTCATACCAATATTGACTATCTCTTTCCTCATGCTTACGGCATTATATATTAGACTATAAAAAGTATTAACTTTTCGTAAATAGTCTTCAATTTCCTGAATCAGTTCTGGATCAAGATTGCTTATTTTTAATCTATCAGGGTTTTCAAATGGGATACTTGGGTTTATCTTATTTTCTTTTATAATTTCGTTTTTAAGAATCATTAAATTTATTATTACCTGCCCCTGTTTAAGACCCATAGGACTCTTCATTCCAGTATTTGCCTCATACAGTAAATCTTTCAATAAAGGAATATAATAAGACTGCTTGTAGGAACATATACTTTCCTTCCTTTCGATTTCATAAAACTTTTTTCCATATTCATTATTAACATATGTATCTACAACCAAACCTTCATATCCCCATCTTGCGGGCATAAAATCAGCTATAATAGGCACATTTTTATCCATACCTCCTCCTATCATATAGTTTAACTTGTCATAGCTAAATATAGCACCTCCCAAAATCATTTGAGGAATAATTAATAACGGTATAATAA
>CAJWVX010000129.1 GCA_913048175.1 uncultured Flavobacteriales bacterium
ATGCAAATGGTGATGCTGCTATTGATCAAATGATAAGAACGATTGGTGCTGTAACGAAAAAATATCCGAATAAAGTTAGACGAGATGTTTTAATCCATGGACAATATGTGAGAGAAGACCAATTAGACTCTTTAAAAGAATTGAATATAATTGCTTCCTTATTTCCTTTACATACTTTTTATTGGGGAGATTGGCACAAACAATTAATTGGAGATAGCCTGGGTAATAAAATAAGTCCTACAAGAACTGCTTTAAACAAAGGTTTAAAAATAACAATACACACAGATGCTCCAGTGGCATTACCCAACTTAATGCGTGTAGTATGGACTGCTGTTAACAGAGTTTCACGTTCTGGAAAAATTATAGGAGAAAAAGAACAATTAACTCCTTATGAGGCATTAAAGTGTATTACCGAATGGTCTGCTTACCAACATTATGAAGAAAACTCAAAAGGAACACTTGAGAAAGGAAAGTTAGCTGATTTAGTTATTTTAGATGCGAACCCATTAAAGGTTAACGTTAATGATATCAAAGACATAACCGTAGTAACAACTATTAAAGAAGGAAGTACAGTTTATCAAAAATAAAAGCTTCCTAATAAAAAACTCTGCTATTGTATTAGCTAAAATATAATTAATTTAGTTTGAAGAAATCTTAAAGGATATATTTCCTTTTTGAGATTTTTTTTCAATCCCCATTATAAAGCCGTAGTTTAGTAAATCTAACAAACTTATTTTATGGCTACTAAATACATTATCCTATTTATCTATTTTGGAATCCTTTTTATGATTGGTTATTTTGCTTCTAAAAAAGTAAAAGACATCAAAGATTATTATGTTGGAGGTAAGAATTTAGGTTTTTGGGCAGTAGCATTTTCATCAAGAGCAACTGGCGAATCTGCTTGGCTTTTGCTAGGTCTTACAGGCTTAGGAGCCATGGTTGGCGCTTCTGCATTTTGGGTAGTTTTAGGAGAAGTTATTGGAGTTTCTGTCGCTTGGTTTTTTATGGCCGAACGTTTTAAAGAAATCTCAGATAAGTACAATTCTATTACTATTCCCGATTATTTAGTAAGTCGATTTAATGCTTCTGGTAACACACTTAGAATAATCGCGGCAACTGCATTATCGGTATTTGTAATTATTTACGTTAGTGCACAGATAGATGCTACAGGAACTGCTTTTGAAACCTTTTTAGGATGGAATTACTTTACTGGAGCAATCTTAGGTTTTGTTATCGTATTAACCTACATATTTACAGGTGGTTTTGTTGCTGTTGTTTGGTCCGATTTGTTCCAAGGAGTTGTCATGCTATTAGGACTTGTTTTATTACCAATAGTTGCCTATTATACAATTGAACCTTCTGTACCAATTGCACAAGAATTAGTAGCCTTAGACCCTTCCTTTTTAAACGTTTGGGGAGAAGGTGGTTTTAATTTACTTAACTTCTTTACCATTTTAGGCTATGCTGCCATTGGCTTAGGGTTTATGGGTTCACCTCAACTGTTTATCCGTTTTATGTCTATTAAAGATAAGAATGAAATTAGAAAAGGAAGATGGGTTGCCATTGTATTTACGATTATAACAGATTCTTGTGCGGTGCTAATTGGTATCTATGGTAGGTATCTTTTAACTTCTATTGGAGAAACCCCTGAAAGTGTTTTAGGAAACGGGGCTCAAAACGTACTACCTATGTTAGTAGAAAAAGTGATGCCCTTATCGTTAATCGGTATTTACATTGCAGCGGTACTTTCAGCAATTATGTCGACTATTGATTCTTTGTTAATTGTGGCTTCTAGTGCTATTTCAAGAGATTTTTATCAGCAGATTTTTAAACCCAACAAAACAGAAAAACAAATGACTAATATTTCTAGAGTTATCACTTTAGCATTAGCTTTATTAGCACTATGTTTGGCGTTAATAATTGCAGTAAGCTCTCCTGACAGAACCATATTTTGGTTTGCTATATTTGGTTGGTCAGGTATTGCGGCCACCTTCTGCCCTACTATTATTTTATCTATTTTTTGGAAAGGATTTTCAGAAAAAGGTGCAATTGCTTCTATGATTACTGGTTTCTTATCTGTGCCAATTTTTAAATTTGGGTTTACAGCAATAGATAGTATTGGTATTTATTTTGATAAATTAGGTGAGCTCGCTCCTGCTTTTTTATTGGCAGCGGTAGTTGGTGTAACAACTACTTTAATAACTAAAAAGAAAGTAGCTTAAGTATTATTTCACTTTTACTGAAAAATATTAATTTAGTAAGATGAAAAATAAATTCTTACTCAACCCTGAAATAACACACTTAAACCACGGTAGTTTTGGGGCTTGCCCCAAATCTATTTTTGAAGATTATCAGAAATGGCAGCTAGAATTAGAGCGCAACACAGTCCAATTTATCACAAAAACAGGCGAAGATCAACTTAAAATAGCTAAACAAGCTTTAGGACACTTTATTAATTGCGATTGGGATGATTTAATTTATGTTACCAATCCTACTACAGCAATGAATATTGTAATTAAAGGGCTAGAACTAAATGAAGGAGACGAAATTCTTACAACCAATCATGAATATGGAGCAATTGACAGAACTTGGAAATATTACTGTGCTAAAACTGGCTCAAAATACGTTCAGCAAAACATATCTATTCCAATACAATCTAAAGAGAAATTTTTAACTGAGTTTTGGTTAGGACTTACCCCTAAAACTAAATATATTTTCCTATCACAAATAACAAGTTCTACAGCACTTATTTTTCCTGTAAAAGAAATTTGCGACAAAGCCAAAGAGCTAGGTTTAACTACAATTATAGATGGAGCGCATGTTCCAAACCATATCCCTTTAAATCTTAAAGAATTAAATCCTGACATTTATACAGGTGCTTGCCATAAATGGATGCTAACACCAAAAGGAAGCTCATTCCTCTACGTTTCTAAAGCGCTACAAGATCAATTGGACCCATTGGTAATTTCATGGGGATATGACGCTGAACATCCTTCTAATTCAAAATACCAAGATTATCATCAATACCAAGGTACAAGAGATTTTTCAGCTTTTTTAACAATCCCAAAGGCTTTGCAATTTTTTAAAGAAAACGATTGGGAAACAAAGAAAAAAGAATGTAGAGACTTATTAAAGCATTACTATCCAATTGTTGCTAATGAATTGGGAAAAAAGCCAATATGCCCCGTTACAAATGAGTTTTTAGGTCAAATATGTAGTATCCCAATAAACACTTCAGACAACATTGCCCTACACGATCTTTTGTATGATAAATACAAAATAGAAATTCCAGTTTTTAAATTAAATGACTCAACATATATTCGTATTTCTTTTCAGGCTTATAATAGTGGTCATGAAATTGAATATTTATTGGATTCAATAAAGGACATAAAATCTACAACAAACCTTATCTATTAAAACATAATAATTACCAAATACCTTTAATTTAAGCTTTAGCTAACAAATTAATATCTTGGTTTTCGAGGTGTTTATTCTCGCTGCCTTTAAGCACACTATTAATCATTGCCCTGCCTACTCTTCTACTTGTGGTAATTGAGTTCATTTTTTTTAGCAATGGATAAAATGGTCTTAAAACCACATAGACGGCATTGTACCAAACTACGTTAGATTTAACTCCTTTTTCTGGCAGAATCGCTCCTGGTCTAAACAGGTAAACATCCTTAAACAAGCTAATTAATTTATTTTCTGTTTTACCTTTAACTCGAGCCCACATGACTTTACCTTGCTCAGAGGTATCCGTTCCTGCACCAGAAACATAATTAAATATCATCTCCGTATTTTCTTTTGCAATAGTCTCTGCAAAATGAACTGTTAAATCATAGGTAAGTTTATGATATTTATCTTCATTTAAGCCGACAACAGAAACACCTAAACAAAAGAAACAAGCGTTATAACCTTTTAATTCTTGCTGTATTGGAGCTAAATGAAAAAAATCTGTATGAATAATCTCCTTTAATTTAGAATGTTTAATTCCTATTGACTTTCTATTAATAACCAAAATTGAGTTTACAGCAGGATCATCTAAACATTCAAGTAAAACAGCTTTTCCAACCATTCCTGTAGTACCTGTAATTATTACATTTATTTCCATTATGCTAATTTATGAAATTGAATGTATTTTTTGTAACCATAAGTTAAAACAACTCAATTACACTTGTAATTCGCTGTTGAATCATAGTTAAAATGCGCTTATTAAAATCCCTTTTATTACTGCAATATATTGTAAATTCAAAAACAGTAAACTGCCCAAATATCAATCCTTTTAGTTCTGATTTAAAAGAAATATCCTTCTTAAAAGCAGCATCAATAAACGCCTCTCGTTTAAGCTGAGTTAAATTATCAAAATGACACTTTTTAGAAAGTAGATAAGAACTAAAGTATTTCAATAATAAATCATGCTGCATTTTAATGATTGGCCTGAGCGTTTCATTCTGAAACTTCTCTTCAACACTATTTGGAATTTTTGAATCTAACCCTATTATTATTGGTCGTATTTCTTTTCTATCAATACTCATGAATTAATTTTTTTCCAAGTTTTATCGTTATTTAAAATATACGACCCAATATGCTCCATTTTCCAGCTTGTTGGTGGAATTAATGACAGAAAATTTTCTCCTCTTTTTTCTGAAAAGTAGAGATGATACTCCTCTCCAACAATAGGTTCAAAATTCATAGTTGTTTTATATAACAAGTTGTTTATTTCATATTCATTAATTAAGGTTTGATATTCTTCCTTAATCAAATCAATCTTATTTTTAAATGAATGGTTAAAGCCAATTACGCTTGTGTTAACCCATGTAGAAACTCCTGAAGCCTCTATACTTGGTGCACCAACATTAGTTCCGTAAGGCAATAAGTTTGCGTTATATGATTGTGTATCTTCATCAAAAACAATATTATCTGGCCTTTGCTTTTTATTAAATTTAGGAACCTCAGCTAATCTTGCATAGGGCAAATTTTTAAATTTGACTACAGTAGAGTATTGATTTAAACCTGTAACACAAATATTCTTAGCTTTTTCTAAGTCAATTTGTCCATCTTCTTCTACGTAATCGTCTTCAATTATTACTTTTTGTATTTCACCTATTATAAGTCGTGTACCATTTGCTTCAATCTCAATATCCTCTTTAAATTTAAGTGCTAACTTAATCTTGCTTTCCCCTACGAAAGGAGCAAAAAAAGAATCAGAATATTCTGGTGTTAAATTACACTCGTCAAATTCAGATATAGCCTCAGGAAATTTAGCAGAAGTGTAATGAGCTTGCTTAAAAAAGGGTCTATGCACGTGATTAATTGTGTAATAACCTGTTTCAATAATATTTGTATAAGTATTTCTATCAACCGTTAATGGTCGTAATATAAAGCCAATTAGAGGAGGGGAGGATCCAATATGGACAATAGAATTAAAAATTGCCAGATTGGTTTGGTCACTTTTATTTTTTGTACCTATCAAATGGACTCCTTTATAACCTGAAATTGAGTTAATAAACTTTAAACGAAAACGTTCATCCCAATTCATTATTTCAGTTAAATCTGTTTTCATTTTATAATTAATTTATTTATTGTAAACTCCATACTTTTTATCCAATGCTTCTTTTCTAAAAGCAAAAATTTGCTCTAACTTATTTTTTATAATAAGCTGATTTGCAATAGCTCCTAAAAAACCCAATGGAGGGATGTAACTAACAATATCTTTCATTAAAACGCCATTAGATATTTCTTCTATAAAATGTTGGTGATGCCACATCTTATAAGGACCCATTCGCTGCTCATCAATAAAAGAGTGACCCTCTTTAATATGTGTAATTTCAGTTACCCAATTAGTTTTTATACCTAACAAAGGTTTAACTTGATAGCTAATTAACATACCTTCGTACATCTTTTCTGATGTTTTTTTAGAAGTAATATCAAACCCCATATAAGCAGGAGTAATCTCTTTTAAGTTAGCTGGAGATGAAATAAAATCCCATACTTCTTCTTTGGAAGCATTTACTTTTTGTGTGCGTTCAAACTGATAAAAAGCCATTATTTTAATTTTTCTATTTGTTCTAAAATTTTATTTGCTTCTGCAATTTTTAAATCACTATCAGTTCGGTTTATTGTTGACAGTCGATAAGATTCTTTTAAACACTTTTCATATTGCTCTTCTAATTTCTCTTTCTCTGTTTTTCTTTTAAATAAATTAAACATAAACTTTCATTTTATGATAAGGTATTTCCTAACCCTATCTTATAGGTGAGCAATGCTCTTTCTCTTGCCATTTTATGTTCTACAATTGGCTTGTAGTTTAATTCATTGAGTTCAGGAACCCATTTTTTAATATATTTTAAATCCGAATCAAACTTTAAGGTTTGTGCACTGGGACTAAATACTCTAAAATAAGGTGCAGCATCGCAACCTGTTCCTGCAACCCATTGCCAATTTCCATTATTTGAAGCTAATTCATAATCCAATAACTTTTTTGCAAAATAGGCTTCTCCCCATTTCCAATCAATTAGCAAATGTTTACATAAAAAGCTAGCTGTAATCATTCTAACTCTATTGTGCATATAACCAGTCTTATTCAGTTGCCTCATTCCTGCATCTACAATAGGATAACCAGTTTTACCTTTACACCATAAATCAAACTCTTCCTCATTGTTTCGCCAAACAATCCCGTTATATTTTATCTTGAAATTTTCACTAATTACTCTGGGATATTTAAACATAATTTGAATAAAAAATTCTCTCCAAATTAGTTCACTTAAAAAAACATCATCACTCGAACTTAGCTGTTCAATTATTGATCTAACACTTACAGTTCCAAATCTTAAATGAGGACCTAAATAACTAGTAGCGTCTAAAGAAGGAACATCCCGAGTTATTTCATAGTTATCTATCTCAGAAAGATTAAAAGCTTCCACATTAATTGCCGAATGTGAAAATCCAATATCTTCTATTGTCGGAAAATCATAAATTATTTTTAAAAGGTGATCATAATTTGGATCAGGTAGAATTTCAGGTTTGTTATTTTCAAAATGTTTCAACCACTTCTTTTTAAAAGGAGTATAGACTGTATAGGGTAACCCATCATCTTTTAATATTGTACCTGGTTTAAATACTACATGATCTGTATAAGAATAAAACTTAATCTCATTTTTTAATAAAAAAGAGGATATTCTAGCATCCCTTTTTTGAGCGTAAGGTTCATAATCGTCATTTACAAAAACAGTATCAATTTCATATTCATTAACTAACTGTTCCCATGCGTTATCTACCGAACAGTTAAAAACTCTTATAGAGCTGTTTTGTAAATTTAATTGCTCATTAATCGCAGTCAAACTTTGATGAATAAAATTAACTCTAGCGTCATCTTCATCCAATTCTGTAAGTATCTCATTATCAAAAATAAAAATTGGTAATACTGGAACACCTAATTCTAAGGCTTTAAAAAATGCCGTATTATCAGCAATTCTTAGGTCTCTTCTTAGCCAAAAAACGGATACTTTCATTTTAGTTGTTTAATTAATTTAACGTAAAGTTAAACAAAATATATTCAAGAACTTAATAGATACAAAATTCATAAAATTTGATTTCATTTTCTCCTCTGTAAGTCAATAACAGTAAACTTAAATATCAAATATTTAAAATAAAAAACTAACTAATAATCGTTATTTGATCTTATAGGATGTATAAAAAAAATGACCTGCAAAAAACTAGGTGAAACTTGTTATAGAACAATTAATGCTAATACTTTTAAAAAAATGGCTGAACTAAGAAAACAACACCTTTCAGAATGGTATCTTACTAAAGATAATCTATAAGTATGAATAGATAAATATCTTTCATATAAAAATAATCGTTGGTGCTTTAATATTTACAATTGTGGTGACTGGCCATAGAAGAGTTATGTTTAGTTTCATCCTAGAAAAAAAATGTGATTTGCAATACACACTGACAGAAGATAATGCTACTTTCGTTACAGTTATGAATTTTAAATGCTTGTCTTTTTTTCTTCATTTATTGTAGGCTATTGTGTTTCTAAAAGAACTCAAGATCGATTAAATTTTGCTAATAAGTTATACTTTTCTAATCCAGAAGCATCGTATTTAATTTATGATAGTATTGCTAACGAATTTAATAGTGATAATTATAATGAATTAGGTGAGGCCAAAATGGGTAAATTCTGATATCACCTTTTAAAAGCAAACTTTGATTAATCAGTTAAGCTAATGAATTAAGTACTTAGCCTATAAGAACAGAACAAAAATCTATCTGGATCAGCAAAGTATAATACATTAAAAAAGCATTTTATTATTTAGAATTTAAAACAGTTTACGAATTTGAAACGACTATTTTATAATTAATTTTACAGACGAATTAAATCAATTAAAATCAACAATCTAACTCCATTAGCAGAACGTTTAAGGCCCAATACCTTTGATAATTATATTGGTCAACAACACCTTATAGGTAAAGGTTCTACATTGCGTAACTTTATTGAAAAGGGTATTGTTCCTTCAATGATATTTTGGGGACCTCCAGGAGTTGGAAAAACTACTTTAGCTAATATTATTGCTAATTATTCAGACAGACCTTTTTATAGTTTAAGTGCCATAAATTCAGGAGTTAAAGATGTTAGAGAAATAATTGAAAAAGCAAAATCTCAACAATTCTTCGGAACAAATAATCCCATTTTATTTATAGATGAGATTCATCGTTTTAGTAAATCTCAACAAGATTCTCTTTTAGGAGCTGTTGAAAAGGGTATTATTACTTTGATAGGAGCAACTACAGAAAACCCTTCATTTGAGGTTATTTCAGCACTTCTATCTCGTTGTCAGGTTTATGTTTTAAAAGAACAGACTAAAGAAGACTTAGTCTCACTTATTGATATAGCGTTAAGCACCGATGAGTATCTAAAAAACAAAAAAGTTAAGATTAAAGAATATGAATCCTTATTACAACTATCTGGTGGAGATGCTAGAAAATTATTAAACACCTTAGAAATTGTTGTTAATAGTTTTGATTCAGATAAAATTGAAATTACCAATGATATAGTTGTCAATATTGTACAACAAAATATTGTTAGATACGATAAAGCTGGAGATCAACATTATGATATAATTTCTGCTTTTATAAAATCTATTAGAGGTAGCGATCCAAACGGTGCAGTCTATTGGTTAGCCAGAATGATAGAGGGTGGAGAGGATGCTAAGTTTATAGCTCGTAGATTATTAATTTCAGCTTCTGAAGATATTGGAAATGCGAACCCAACAGCTTTAGTCATTGCTAACAACTGCTTTCAGGCAGTTACTGTTATTGGCTTTCCTGAAAGTAGATTAATTCTATCTCAAACAGCAGTTTATTTAGCCAATTCACCTAAAAGTAATGCCTCTTATCAGGCCATAAATATGGCTCAAGAATTAGTAAAGCGGACTGGTACACTTCCTGTTCCTTTACACATTAGAAATGCACCTACTAAGCTTATGAAAGATATTGGGCATGGAGCTGATTACAAATACTCACATGACTATATTGGCAATACTGGAGCTCAAGAATACTTACCTGATGAAGTAAAAGGGACAAAGCTTTATGAGCCTGGAAACAACGCCAAAGAAAATAGTTTTAGAACCTTCTTAAAAACAATATGGAAAGATAAATATGGCTACTAAAATCAAACTATTAATACTTATCTTCTTAATAAGTCCTATTCTATCATTTTCTCAAAAAGAGAAGAAAAATAGTGTGCGAAAACAAAGCCATATTGATTCTAAAACTCAAATTCTAGAATTGAAAAATGGAGTTTTACTCGTAAGATTAAAAGCTAAAAAGAGAACCTTAGAAGCAATGAGAAAAGCTAAAAAATATAAAT
>CAJWVX010000130.1 GCA_913048175.1 uncultured Flavobacteriales bacterium
GAAACATTTCCTTCAAACAAAATAATAACTCCAGAAATCAAATCCTTAAAGACATCTTGTAACGCAAATCCAATACCTAAACCAAGAGCTGCAAATACTCCCAAAATAAAGCCCATATCAATACCAAGACTATTTATTGCGATAAAGAACCCAAGGATATAAATAATGTATTTAATGATTTGTGTTAAAGATTTACTCCTTCCCTCTACAAAATTATTATCACCGTCTCTTTCTAATCGTTTTTTAATAAACAAATCGATACTATGATTAATACCTTTAACCGCAAAATAGATGATCATTACAAGGAATAGGTTGTATACAGAAAGCGAAAAATTAGCAATCTTAAACAGTTCAAATTCTAGTATTTGCTCTACGTAATTCATAGTTAACTAATCTTCAGAGTATAAACCTTTTGCTTGTTTAGCTGATACGGTAATCCCTTTAATAAAAGAAGAACTAAATCCATTATGTTCCATTTCGTTTAGTCCAGCAATTGTGCATCCTTTTGGCGAAGTTACTTTATCTATTTCATCTTCAGGGTGGGAATTATTAGCAATTAACAAACTTGCTGCACCTTTAGCAGTTTGCGCTGCCATTTTTAAAGCCTCACTAGCATGAAAATCAATTTCATTACCTCCTTGAGAAGCTGCTCTAATAGCCCTTAAGAAAAAAGCAATTCCACAAGCACATAATGCCGTAGCAGAAGTCATTTGTTCTTCGTTAATAATAACTGTTTCTCCAACCAATTCAAACATTTCAGTAACCTCAGGTATTCTAATTTTCCAATTTTCAGAAGTTGCAATACAAGTCATTGATTCTCTAATAGCAATAGCTGTATTTGGCATAGCACGAACAATAGGCTTATCCCCTCCAATAATACTTTGGATATCTTTTACTTTAACCCCAGAAACTAAAGGAATAACTAACTGATTAGCACTTAATACTGTAGCAATTTCGGCTAATACAACATCAATTTTTTGAGGAAGTACTGCAACGATAACAATATTAGCACTTTTAACAGCTTCTATGTTATCAGAAGTTACAGCAAAACCCTTGCTTTTATAACTCGCTAATTTAGAGAGGTCTCTTCTTGATAAAATAAAATTAGATGGCTGATATTTTCCACTATCCACCAATCCTGTAACTAAGGAAAGTCCTAAATTTCCTGCTCCTATTATTGCAATTTTTGTTTCCACAATTTTTAATTTAAGAAACAAAGTTAGGAAGTTAAGATTATCTAACGAGGTTAGATTTATTAAATTTGGAATAATCTGTTATAAGTCATATGAACGATACAATTTTAATTTCATTAATTGCTATTATACTATTTTCAATATGGGTAACCTATAAAATAATAAAAAGTTCTTATCTTAGTAAAAGGCAAAAAATCGTCAATATTATTATGACTTGGCTAATTCCTCTTCTTTGGGGATTATTAGTTCTTCAAATAATAAAACCTCCTAAATCTTCCACCATGACTAGAGGAACCCGAGGCAGAAAAAAAAGTAGTGGCAACTCTGACAATTGGTTTCATACAACTGGAGGAGGAGGAATTCCTTAATCTATAGCTTGTTCAATATCTTTGATAATATCATCTATATGTTCTAATCCAACAGAAATACGAATTAACCCTGGCAAAATTCCTGTCTTTAACCTATCCTCTTCAGTTAATTTAGAATGTGTTGTAGAGGCAGGGTGTGTTGCAATCGTTCTAGAATCTCCCAAATTAGCAGTCATAGAAATTAATTTTAATTGATCTAAAAACTCACGACCTTTCTCTACCCCTCCTTTAATTACAAACGTTACAATCCCTCCACCAGACTTCATCTGCCTTTTAGCAATTTCATGTTGTTGATGAGATGGTAAAAAGGGATATTTTACAAACTCTACTTCCGAATGAGTTTCTAACCGTTGTGCTAATTTCAAAGCACTTTCTGCATGTCTATCCATTCTCAAAGCAAGAGTCTCTAAACTTTTAGAAATAATCCAAGCATTAAATGGAGAAAGTGCAGGTCCTGAATGACGGGCAAACAGTTTTACTTCATTCATTAACTCTTTTCTGCCAACAATTATCCCACCTAAAACTCTTCCTTGCCCGTCTAAATATTTAGTAGCAGAGTGAATTACTAAATCTGCGCCATACTTTATTGGCTGTTGAATATAAGGTGTCGCAAAACAATTATCTACAACAAACAACACATTGTGCTTCTTTGCCAATTTCCCCAACCACTCTAAATCTATAATATCAACAGCCGGGTTTGTTGGGGTTTCTATAAAAATAATCTTAGTATTTGGTAAAATAGCTTCTTCCCATTTTTCCGTAGCATTCAAATCAACATAAGTATGGGTTATCCCCCACTTTGGCAACAATTTAGTTAAAACAGAGTGTGTTGATCCAAAAACCGAACGACAAGCTAAAACGTGATCTCCACTTTGTAATAATGCTGCAAAAGTTGTAAAAACAGCTGCCATACCAGTTGCTGTAGCCCATCCAGATTCAGCACCTTCTAACAAACACATTTTATTTATTAATTCAGTTGTGTTAGGGTTAGAAAACCTGCTATAGATATTTCCTTCAACCTCATCAGAAAACATTGCTCGCATTTGTTCTGCATCATCAAAAACATAACTTGATGTTAAATGTAAAGGGGTTGAATGTTCGTTATATTGTGAGCGTTCAGTTTGAGTTCTTATTGCTAATGTTTCAAAGTTTTCCATGTTTTCAATTTTAAGTCCCTTTTGGCTAAGAGGGATATAGGGATAACTATTTCAACTCGTAAGTTGATGTTATCTCTATTTCTTTGTCTAGACTTAATGCTACCGAACAGTATTTTGTTAATGTTAATTCTATTGCTCTTGCTACTTTATTATCATCTAAATTTCCAAATAGAATAAAATGAAGATTGATTGATTTAAAGTTTTTAGCCACGTTCTCATTCCTTTCAGCAGTAATCTCAACATTATAATCTAAAAGCTCTAACTTTTGTTTTTTAAGGATTAAGCCTAAATCAATACTTGCGCAACCTGCAACTCCCATCAACAACAATTCCATTGGTCGAGTTCCTTTTCCTTCGCCACCAATTGATGGATTTGCATCAATATTAACTTTTATCTTATCTTCAGTAAATGCTTCATAATGAAATGCGTTATTAACTCTTTTCAAATTTACTTTCATATCAATATTTTTTAATGCTCGAATCTATTTTATCAGACCAAGCTAAAATTCCACCCTCTAAATTATAAAGATTTTCGAAACCATACTTTTTTTGTAAAAGTTTCACTGCATCAGCACTTCTTTTACCACTTCTACATTGAAAAACAACTTTTTTATCTTTCTTGATTTTCGCAATATTTTTTTCAATTACGCTCAATGGAATTAACTCTCCATTAATATTACTAAACTCATATTCTGATGTCTCTCTAACATCAATCAATTGAAAATCGTTATCCTTAATTATCCAGTTTTTTAATTCTGTAACATCAATTGTTTTAACTTCAGTTTCAGTCAAACTTAGTAGTCGTTTTTTTATCTCTTTATTATCAACAAATAATAATGAAATACCATATTGTTCTACATACTTTTTATTTGTCTGAATTTCATTTAATGTTGTTTGTGCATAAAAGTAATTGTCTAAACCATTTAGCTTAGTTAGGAATGAAACATTAAATGGCAAAGTCTCTACATCATCTTTATTTGGAATATTTATTAAAATATCTACCTTACTAAAATTATCCAATATTATATTTGATTGATTTAACTTTTTATAAGCGTATTTGTAATTTTCATCAATTGCCTTTAAATCAGAATAAACAACAGATCCTGTTGGCAGACTTCCTGCCCCTTTACCTTTATAGAATTGAAGTCCAATATTCTCTGAACTAATTTCTACTGCATTGTATTCATTTTCTACTTGATATAAATCACTTGAACTATCCACCAAAGTTGGTAATACAGATAATGACAACTTACCTGATTTTAACTCTGATTTTGCAATCAGTTTAATTTTTAGATTTAGCTTTTTTGCTAATTCTATATCACTCTTACTGATATTGTCTATCCCAAAATTTAATATCTCATTGGGGTTAACAATTTTTCCAAAAGAGTGTGCTGCAACAATTACCAATTTATATAGCGCATCAAATCCACCCACATCAGAAGTAGGGTCTGCCTCTGCAAAACCTAACTCTTGAGCCTGCTTTAAAGCCTCCTCGTAAGTAACTTCATTAGCAAACAACTGACTCAAAATATAATTAGAAGAGCCATTGAAGATCCCTTTTACTGACTGAATAGGATCGTTAGAATAGAAATCGTTTAAGATTCTGATTATTGGGATACTTCCACAAACTGCTCCCTCATATAAAAAAGTACCGTTGCTTTCTTTCTCCTTAGAAATCAAGTCTTGTAAATTTTCTGCAATCAGCTTTTTATTTGCTGAAATCACTTTCTTACCTATCTCTAAATTTTCTGCTACAATTCCGTAAGCCTCTTCTGAAGAACTAATCAATTCTAATATTACATCAACATCTTTATCACGAATAGTATTTTCATTAGTTGTCTCTATAATTGCATTAATAACCGCTCTCTTTTTTGAAGCATTTTTAATAATTACAGTATGTAACCTATCTTCTTCATTATTCGTTTTTAAGTAGTTATGAAACCCTTGAGCTACTACTCCAAACCCGTATGTTTTAATATTATTTGTACTCATCATCCTATTTTTTAGTTGGCTACTGCCAATTCTTGTTTGTTATAATTGTTTTAGTTTAACACTCTTCGGAAATTTCTAACTCCAATGAATTGGGAAGAGCTTCTTGCCTTTCTCAAGAGTGGATTTACACCGTAGAAATTCTCAAAAGTCTCTTCCAGTAAATCCGTCTCTATTAAAAAGCCATCATGCCCATATAAAGAATTAATCACTTCAATTTCGCTTCCTACAATTCCTGCAACAAGAGTTAAAGATTCTGAAACCGGAAAAAGGAGATCAGAACTTATTGCTACCACCAAAGTTTTAGCTTTAATCTGTTTTAATGCCTGTTCTACACTTCCTCTTCCTCTCCCAACATTATGACTATCCATTGTTTTAGATAATTGATAATATGAAAAAGCATTAAAACGTTCTGCTAGTTTTTCTCCTTGATAATTTTGGTAAGAAGCTGCTTTAAAATTGTCACTTGTTTCAATATCATCAGCTTGTGTTCTCTGATACGTTTCATAATTTCTATAACTCAATAAAGCAATAGACCTTGCTGTTTTCAATCCATTTAAACCTGCATTATCAGAATCTGACAACCAAGTGCTGTCAGATTTTATAGCCAGTCGTTGACTTTCATTAAAGGCTATTCCCCAAGGAGAATGTTGAGCATTAGTAGCAATCAAAATTAAATTATCAATCAATTTTGGTTGTTTTATTGCCCATTCAACAGCTTGCTGCCCACCTAAAGAACCACCCAAAAGAGTATGAATATTTTCTATCTCTAAGTAATTTCTTAGTAAATCGAAACTATTTACAATATCTCTAATTGTTATCTCAGAGAAATTATGATAGTAAGGATTATCTATATCTGGATTAATTGATAACGGTCCGGTTGATCCATAACAAGAACCTAAAACATTTACACAAATAATAAAATGCTCTTTTGGATTAAAAAATTTGCCTTCTCCAATTAAACCACTCCACCATTCTGATGGATTTGCATTTGCCGTTAAAGCATGAGTTATCCAAACCACATTATCTTTCTGAGAGTTTAATTCTCCTAAAGTGGTATACGCCAAGCTAAGTTCTGGTAAATGTTTACCATTTTCTAAGCCAAACTCATTTTCATATTTAAACGTTTTTGTTTCCATATTTAATTTAATACTGACTCTCTTAATTCTTTATTGATATTTTCTACTTTTCCAAAAGCTTGTTCAAAATCATCCTTAATATCTTCTAAGTTTTCAATGCCAACAGAAACTCTTAATAATGTTGGAGTAACTCCAGCATTAAGTTGTTCTTTAGTTGTTAATTGTTGGTGTGTTGTTGCAGAAGGTTGTATTATTAATGTTTTTGCATCTCCAACATTTGCTAAATGGCTAACTAGCTCTAAAGAATCTATAAAGTGTATTGCATTTTCTTTACTTCCTTCTAATTCAAAACTAAGTACACCACCAAACCCTTTCTTTAAATATTTTTTTGCCAAAGTATGATGCGGTGATGATGTTAACCCAGGGTAATTCACCTTTTTTACTTTTGAATGATTCTCTAACCAAAGTGCCAAATTCAAAGCGTTTTCAACGTGTCTTTCAACCCTTAATGATAGTGTCTCTAACCCTTGAATTAATTGAAAAGAATTAAATGGTGACAATACATTCCCAAAATCTCTTAACCCTTCTACTCTTGCTCTGATAATAAAAGCAATGTTTCCGAATGAGGACTCAGCACCAAAAACATCCCAAAACTTTAAGCCATGGTAACCTTCACTTGGTTCAGTAAATTGAGGGAACTTCCCATTTCCCCAATTGTAATTTCCTCCATCTACAATAACTCCACCTATTGATGTACCATGACCTCCTATCCATTTTGTAGCGGATTCAACTACAATGTTAGCTCCATGCTCAATTGGTCTAAACAAATACCCTCCAGCTCCAAATGTGTTGTCAACAATTACAGGTAAATCATGTTTTTTTGCCAACGCAATAATTGCTTCAAAATCGGGAATATTAAATCCTGGGTTTCCTATTGTTTCTAGATAAATTGCTTTTGTTTGTTCGTTAATTAGGGGTTCAATATCTCTAACATTATCCGATTTTGAAAATTGAGTTTCTATACCTAATCTCTTAAATGCAACTTTAAACTGATTGTAAGTTCCTCCATATAAATTAGGAGAAGAAATAAAGTTATCTCCAGCTTGTAAAATATTATTTAACGCTAAAAACTGAGCAGATAATCCCGAAGAAGTTGCCAAGGCTGCAACCCCTCCTTCTAAAGCTGCAATACGTTTTTCAAAAACATCTGTAGTCGGGTTTCCTATTCTTGTATAGATATTTCCGAACTCTTTTAAGCCAAATAAATTAGCTGCATGTTCAGCACTATCAAAAGTAAATGAAGATGTTTGATAAATTGGAACAGCTCTAGAATTAGTCGTTTTATCTACTTCTTGACCAGCATGTAATTGTAATGTTTCGAATTTTTGTGTTTTTTTTAATGTACTCATAATTGTAATATTTAATTGTTTTGAAAAATTTAATGAATAGAGAAATAGAGTACACCGATCCTCTAAAGAAGATCCGAGCTAATTTATTTCATGAAAATTTGAGAATAAATGGTGATTCTTAGCAGCAGCTGCAACAACGCGTTTTGTGCATCATCATATTTGTATCTAACCCAGAAAGATTAGAGATATAAACTAAAGCAATACCGTTTTGATTTGTTGTGTTTTGTGTTTTTCTTTTTTGTGTGTTCATCTTGCAATTCTTTATATTTCCCCAACATTGGGACTAGGAATTGGCACCGGTTTTCCAACCTCGTTTTATAGAGGCTTTAAGTTGGTTGCCAGAAGGTCATAGAGCCTAATCTCTCGCTTCTTCTGTATAAACATTTACAAATCGTGATTTACGATGTATAATTGAAATTCAATACAAACATAGACATTATTTTGCTATAACAAATAATAATACTTTTAATTTTGTTTATGACAGTAAAAAAGATGTTTTTAAGAATATAATATTGCTTAGCTGTTTTGTCAGAAACTATTAACTGACTTAACCATAACAGATAAAAACGACAACTTAGTTTAACAACATGCAAAAAACATTAAAACGTTTCCAACAAGGACATTGGCAAACTAGTTCAAAATAATCCTTCCGAGCTTAGCAGCTAATTGCAATTTTATTTGCTGCAAATTAACTTGCTCCTGCAACAATAGCATTTGTTTGTCAGAATCCTTTTCAATTTTCAATTGATCTTGATTTTTAAAGATAAGAGCAGTTAATTTACTTAACTGAAAAGCATACATCACGCGTATTACAGCCATTGACAACTGCATTTCTTCTGTTGTTGTATTTATTTTATTCTCTGCCCAACCTGGGCTTAAATCGTGCCTAACAGAAAATACATCAATAGCCAACTTGCTAATATCTTGGTCCGAATTATTAATAAATTCTTGATGTGTTGGAAGCTCGTCCTTATCTAATTTTTGAGCGTAAAAATCAAATACTTTTTGATACGTTTCATCCTCAAAAAGAATGTTATCGTTTTTGATATTGTCTACAATATAGACTGCTGCAGAAACATCTTCGTATTCTTTTTTCTTTTCTTCTGATGGCAATTCTAATTGAATTGTTTGATCTCCAAAACTAACCAACAAGCGAATAACTTCTCTTTCCCAATGTTTTAAATCATTAACAGGTTCTGGTTCTGGTGCTCCCTGAAATTCATCTGGAAAGAATAAATCGTCAGGCATTTCCTGATCATTTCCTTGACTTGGACCAGACCGTTGTGATGAAGATTTATACTTTGTTTGTTTAGCAATATTATTCCTTAAAATAGTATTGGTTTCATTAATTAAAGCCTGCTCAGGAATATCCAACAAATTACTACACTCTTGTGTGTAAACTGATCGTTTGATCTGATCAGGAATAATTGCAATACTCCTAACAATATCTTTTACTAACTCTGCCTTTTTAATAGGATCGTTACCAACATCTTTAATTAAAACAGAAGTCTTAAACCGAATAAAATCTTGAGCATTTTCTGTAACATATTTTTTTAGCTCTTCCGTTGTATGCGCTTTAGCATAGGAGTCAGGATCTTCGCCTTCAGGAAAAAGCACAACACGCACATTCATCCCTTCTTGCAAAATCATATCAATACCTCTAAAAGAAGCTTTTAAACCCGCAGCATCTCCATCATACAGAATAGTAATGTTTGGCGTAAACCTTTTAATCAAACGAATTTGACCCTCAGTTAATGATGTTCCAGAAGATGCCACAACATTTTCTACACCAGCCTGGTACATAGAAATAACATCAGTATATCCTTCAACTAAATAACAAATATCTTCTTTAGAGATTGCTTTTTTTGCAGTATAAATTCCGTAAAGAACATTACTCTTATGGTATATTTCTGACTCAGGTGAATTTAAATACTTAGCAGCTTTATCGTTCGCTTTTAATATTCTACCACCAAAACCTAAAACTCGACCAGAAAGGTTGTGAATAGGGAACATTACCCGTCCTTTAAAACGATCAAATTTCTTCTCTCCTTTAACAATTGTTAAACCAGATTTGTCAAGAAATTTTAAATTGTGTCCAGCTTTCTCAGCCTCATCTGTAAAAGCGGTCCAAGCATCTGGGCTATAACCTAACTGAAAAGTTTCAATAATATCTTCTCTAAACCCTCTTTCTAAAAAATAACTTAACCCAATAGCTTTTCCTTCATCAGATTCTAAAAGTTGTTTGTTAAAATATTTAGCAGCATAATTAGAAACGATATACAGACTCTCTCGCTCATCTGTAGCTGCTTTTTGCTCATCTGTTTGCGCTTCTTCCTCTATTTCAACACCAAACTTTCCTGCTAAATATCTAAGGGCTTCAGGATACGAATAATGTTCGTGTTCCATAACAAAATTGACTGAATTACCTGCCTTACCACAACCAAAACATTTGTAAATCCCCTTTGCAGGAGAAACAGTAAACGAAGGCGATTTTTCATTATGAAAAGGACAATTCCCTAATAAATTTGCCCCTCTCTTTTTTAAAGGCACAAAATCTCCGACTACCTCTTCAATAATGGCAGCATCAAAAATTTCATCGATGGTTTGCTTAGGTATCAATTTTAGTTTTTAGTTTTTAGTTTTTAGTTTTTAGTTTTTAGTTTTTAGTTT
>CAJWVX010000131.1 GCA_913048175.1 uncultured Flavobacteriales bacterium
TAATGTTGTTTATATAGAATAAATGTAGTTCATGAGTTCCCGTA
Source organism: uncultured Flavobacteriales bacterium (assembly GCA_913048175.1). Taxonomy (GTDB): domain Bacteria; phylum Bacteroidota; class Bacteroidia; order Flavobacteriales_E; family Vicingaceae. Next base: position 45 of record CAJWVX010000131.1, read on the forward strand.
AAATAATAAGCCACGAATAAACGCGTATTTTTTAATTATAGAACAATTACCAAGGATACCAGAATTTTAAGAGCGTTGGATTGTGCGATCTATTTACTTTGCTGCCATAAGCAAAGCCAATGAGTGCCGATAATTAATAATTATCGGGCTGAATGCAGACATAATATACATTATAAGTACTAAACGACTACAAATGGTTATATAAAAGAAAGCTATCGTTTTGTCTTATAATTAATATTATGTTAAATAGGATATTTTTGTGTATGTTAAAAAACATTAATACTTTTATAGTATGACTGTATTAGACAACCCTATCCTTCAAAATAAAATTAAAATACGTTCGGGTGCTCTCTATATAGATAAGGATGATATATTTATTACAAAATTTGATGATAATATAAAATTAGAAAAAGCCGATCTTATAGAAATTCTTGAACTCTATAAGATAATGAGCAAATCACAACCAATGCTTTCTTTAGCTGTTGCTGGTCAATTTACTTCCGTAACAACTGAAGCAAGAATTTATGTCGAAAAAAATGCATCAGTCTCTATTGCCGAAGCATTTGTTGTTAATTCTATTGCTCAACGTTTTTTAATAATGGTATATATGAAAATTCAACGAAAAAAACACCCTACAAAGGTATTTACAGATATTAAAGCTGCCAAAAAATGGTTACTGAGTCAAGCCTATTGAGTTAACTCAAATTGACATTAACCAAGTTTCAGCCTCATCAAAAGAGTCAAATACTTTAACAGGTTTCTTTCTTTTCCACATCTTAACATAAAAACGAATTAATAATCGTTGAGCTAACCCTTTAATCACATAAGCTATACCAATTAAATCGGGAGAATGTTCTGCAGCATATTTTCGTGCCTCTAGACTCATGCTAACACCAATTTCCATTTCCTGTATTACTTTCATAGGTTTTGGATCTGGTAAGGACTCATATCCTATTTGAACATCTTTAATATCGATCACCTCCAAAAAAGTGCCTTTATAAAATACCGTATGCATAATTCCATTGTCTAAAATTCTCATTTTAGAGTTTGTATTTATAATGGTAAATTCTATTGTATTTAAGACTTTCACATAACAAATATAAAATAATATCTTAACTTGCAAGCCAATGAATACCTCTTCTCAACCAATTATAGAATCTATAGAGATAATTTTTGAAGATGAATTTATCATTGTTGTCAATAAGCCCAACAACTTTATAATTCACGAATCTCATTATGCTCGTAATATTAGAGAAACCACCCTTTTACAGTTTTTAGAACAACAATTGGGTTATCCTGTATATCCTGCTCATCGCTTAGATCGTAAAACCTCTGGAGTTATCTTATTATTAAAAAGTAAAGATAACGTAAGTCAATTTCAAGAACTCTTTAACTCTAAAAGCATTCAAAAAACATATTATGCAATAGTTAGAGGTTTTAGTCCCGATAATGGCATTATTGACTCTCCAGTTAAGAATGATGATACTGGTATTTATAAGGAGGCTCTCACCCATTATAAATCAGTCAACAATATTGAGTTAAACATTCCTGTACACCCTTATGATAATTCACGCTACAGCTTAATTGAATTAAAACCTCAAACTGGCAGAATGCATCAATTGCGTAAGCATATGAATAAAATTAATCATCCTATTGTAGGCGATTACAAATATGGTGATCGTTTTCATAACAGAATGTTTGAAACCGAGTTTGAATGTATCTATATGTTTTTGCATGCTTACACCTTAGATTTTACGCATCCTATAACCAAAATTGACCTACAACTTAAAGCAGATTTTCCAGCCGATTGGCAAAAGTTATTCAACAAATTTAATTGGACATTAACATGAGACTAGATAAATTTATTTGGGCTACTCGCCTATTCAAAACACGTTCTATTGCAAGTAAATCCTGTTCTACAGAAAAGGTGCAACTTAATGATAGGTATAGTAAGCCAAGTAAAGCTGTTGCTGTTGGAGATATCATTTCTATTAAAGTAGTTCCTATCTGGAAAACGTATAAAGTAGTAGACATTCCAAAATCTAGAGTTGGCGCAAAACTGGTGCCTGATTTAATTATAGAAACTACACCAGAAGCAGATTTAGAACAATTAGCACAAATTGTAGAAGGAAACCGACAAAATAAATTTTTAGGAATTAAAGGTCGCCCCACTAAAAAAGTAAGGCGAGATTTAGATGATTTACTTGACTAGTTTTTAATGACTTAAATAGCCTGTATTAATTCAATTAATTAAGGTGTATAAGCATCCGCTTCTACAATACGTGTAGTAATGTATGTGTTTAAATCTGAAATTCCTGAAGTAAAATCAGAGCTTGATGTTAGATATGTATACCCAGGTTGTTCCGCATTTGATCCAATCACATCATCAGAAATTAAATTATAATAAGTATTTATCTTACCCTGTACATTACTAACAGTAAAAACTGTTGTAATAAATTCATCAATGTATTGATCATATTGAGCCTTGTAAACTGCATCAGCATAAATGAAGGAGATCATAGGCCAAGTATTTTCTGTTGATAAGTTATTGAAATCAAAATCCAATGCATCTCTTGTTCCTGTAGCTGTTAATGCCTCGTTATTATCCCAAGGAATCCAATTCAATTTTCCATCACCAGGGTTAGCATACATATAAAAGTTATGGCTCATCATTCCATAAGTATCCCAATTAGCAATAGTTGTATTAGCAGCCAGGTATTTTAAGTATTGATCCATATCAATAACACTCTCTAAATCAGTTCGCCATTGAGCTGCATCAGATGTTCTATTAGAGCTTGTTAAAGCATTTATAAGATTTGTTGCTTCAGTATAAACTCCTTCGCTTGTTTTGTTAATTAGATCAGTACCACTAAAAGAAACATCATCTAAGTAGTCATCATCTGCTTTATAGCAATTTCCACCACTACCACTAAACTGTTCTTTAGCCATAGTATCAAAAATAACTTCAACCATAGTGTACATACCAAAATATATTGGACCATCACCATAATCAATATAGATCTTATAAAAGGCTGTTCTAGGAGCCGGAACACCAAACTCTCTAAACAAATCTGGTACAAGTTTTTCCTTTAATAAAGTATTATCATTAAACCCACTACTAAAAGCAACTTGTTTAAACCCATAAAATGATTGTCCCCATATTAATGGGTTCTCATCTTCAAAATGATTAAACTCTAAACGAAACGGTAATTTATTATTCCCTTCTGCATAAGGTGACTTAAGACTAGAATTTCCTTTATATCTAATTCCAACATCATACCATTGTATTCCATTATAATAAACCTGACTAGGTACATATATTGGATTTTCATCAGAACTAGCACCTCCAGGTGGACCTCCACCACCAGGACCTCCACCACCAGGACCTCCTCCAGAAGAAGAAGAAGACCCGTAAAGTTCTTCCATATCAGCTTGCATTGCAGCCCAATAATCAGCTCCAATAGTAATATCTAAACGGTGAACTTTAGAATCTGTAAACACTTTGTCATAATCTGGAGTAGAACTGCTATGTGTAGTTGTAGTCCAATCTTCGTACTCTCCTCCGGGTTCAACAGTAACTTCTTTTTTACACGAAATAAAGAGTGCAACAAGTGGTATATATATTAAATACTTTTTCATAATCTAAAATTTAAATGTGTAATTAGCACCAATAATATTCCAATTAATTGGAATACCAAAGTTTGTTCCGTAGTCTGAAAATTGATGCTCTAACATATAAAATACCTTCATTTCTCCCTTCCCTAATTTTCTAGAGGTACCCAGTTGTATTCTATACTTTTGAAAACCAGAAACAGGATTTTCATCAGTAGCACCGTCTACATAATTATAGGATAAATTCTCTTTAGAATAATAAAGTTCAGTACTTAAAAATGGGTCAAACTTCCATTTAGGAATGTTATAATTAAATTTAAGTCGTAAACGATACTTTGTTGTAGGATAGTCTGAATGTAAGCCATTCGTTTTCTTTTGAAACCTTAACCTACTCCCTACTTTTAAACGATTAATTTTCTTACTGTAACTAGCATCAATATTAATACGGTGTTCTGTTTTAAAACCAAAATCACCTTTTCTATCCCTAACAAATCGGTAACCCAAACCAAGTTTAAAGTTTTTTGCAATTTCATAGTCACCATTTAATGTTACAAAATATTGGGCGAGTCTACTACTATTGTTATCTAACCTAAATTGTAAATCAGCTTCTGCCGTTAACTTTTTATCCAGATACTTTTTTTGACCACCAACCGACAACCAACTTTCTAGGTCTCTTGTTAAGGTTGTTCCCTGGGCGAAAGTTCTGCTACTTAACAGACTTAAAACACCAATCAATATTAGCATAATTCTTTTCATATAGTTGAGTTTTTTAATTATACACCTTACTGTTTAACAACCCTACTTAAATACAAAGAAAAATTATTTCCATTTAAGTGAATTTGCTATTAGACTTACTAGTTGTGCTTTTGGTTTAATGTCAATAGAAAAATTATTTATTTGTTTTTTTTACAAAAACACATTTTAATTATAGCTATATTAAATACCTTTTATTCTATTAAATAAAGTCGATAGCATTTGTTTGCCATCACTAAAGTCTTTTGGTAATTCTATTGCCTGAAAATCACCATTTTCATTATAAAACAACTCAAAACTAAAAACAAAATTACTTTTTGGATCAGAAATGTTGTTTTGTCCAAATCGTAAATCTTTAAAAATAAGTTTTTCGTTTACTATTTCTAAAGCATACCATCCTTCAGTAAGATTAATGAGCTGTTGCACTTTTTCTTCGTTAAGAACAGGTTTCAATAAATGATCATTTTTAGGTATCACATCGCTAAATTGTATTTCTTTTTTATCAAAAATTGAATAATATCCAATTATAAAACCATCTTCAAGCTTAACATTGGCAGCCCATAATATAGCATTTAATGGTGTTGGCCGTGTAGATACACTTTCATAACTAATCTTATGATCATCTAAAGCCGTTTTAAATTCAGTATAACTGAACCATTTTAATCCTAAAGTCAACAACATATAGCAGCTACTAACAAGTAGTCCAATATTGTTATATCTTCTTCGTTTAGCACTTCCCTTTTTATGAAAAAGAGATAAAAGCAAAAAAAATAAAAAAGGCAATGTATAAAGAGGATCAATTACAAAAATGTTTTTAAAAGCAACTTTATAACCTAAGGGCCAAAACAGTTGAGTACCCCAAGTGGTATGAGCATCTAAAAGAGCATGAGTAATAAAGCCTAAAAAAAATAGCAAGCTCCATTCTTGCCAGTTTGCAGATAGTTTTTTATGAATCTTACGAACTAAAAATCCAAACAACAAACCAAAAATAACACTAAATAAAAAAGAGTGGGTAAACCCTCTATGTATTGCTAATGAAGATATATTATCGGTAAAGTAGCTTACAAATACATCTAAATCAGGTATTGTTCCTGCTATACCTCCCCATAATGCTGCCCAACGACCTACTTTTTTTCCAATAACAGCCTCTCCTACCGCAGCTCCAAGTACAATTTGAGTTATAGAATCCATTAATCAAACAAGCTTTATTGTTAAATACAATATTAGTATTATTTAAACTGGTTTTAAAAATCTAAACAATGATTACTATAACAAACTGAGTGCTTTTCAGGAACATTTTCCCTATAAGTTTCTTACTTTTTTTCTGCAAAAAATACGCCTTAATTCTAGCTATAAATTAAAAATATCGTCCTACTTAAAAGTAAGGCGATATTTAAATTGATTACTTTAACAGATAAGTTAATCGTTAACAATTGTAATTACAGGTCTAAACCCTATATTAATATTTGGAGTTGTTATCCCCTTAAATCTATCTTTTCCATCTACAATTTGTAACTCTTGCCCAATACTACTCCAACTACCGCCTTTTGTAGCTGGCTTATTATTCTCATCAATTACCATCTCGGCAACATTACCACTCATACAATATAAACCAAATTTGTTAGGATTGTAAGCGTTTACTATAACGGTAAAACTTTCATAGCCTAACATTAAGCCTGATGTTGTAGAAGCATTCCTATTTTTTACTTCACACTCAGTAAGAGGTAACTGATCTTGTGTTTTTTGATATTTAAAATTTGCCAAAAAACAACCAACTTCATTTTGTAGTGTTTCTAAATCCCATCCATAAATATTCTCTTCACCTCCTTTTGCGGCATAAATCCATTCGTTTTTAGTTGGAATAGTCATCTTTATCGTAATCCCTTTTAACTTTTTATTATCCCCTTTATTCATCTCATTTGATAACCATTTACAATACATTATTGCGCCTTCTCTACTAATATTAACAACAGGGTAATCATTATATAAATCATCAGAAAAATACTTTTCCGTTAAATCATTTCCATTCACCCCTTTTCTTTCTTCCCATTTATTTTCATCTGGTTTAGCAATTACAAATTCATCATACCTTCTCTGTATGATTAAATCAAATAAAAATGTTTTATAATGTAGATTAGAAACTTCTGCTTGCTTAATGTAGAATGAATTCTGTTTTACTTTCTTTCCGTTCAAATTCATTTCTCCTTCAGGAATATTTAAAAAACCAAAAGGTTCAAGTTTTCCACCAATTCTCGATATCATCTTCTTTCGCTTATTATTCTCAGTAATTTCTTTCAAAGTTAAAGTTGGTAAAGTCTTACCCTGATTAACTTTTAACAGAGCCACACGTTCTTCAGCTCTTCCTAAATAAGTTATTACTGGTCTAAAACCTACATCAGACGATGGTTTTATTAATCCTTTAAAACGATCATTACCCTCAACTATTTGTAACTCTTGTCCAATACTACTCCAACTTCCTCCTTTAGTTGCAGGTTCATTATTTTCATCAGTTACCATTTCAGCAACATTCCCACTCATACAATACAAACCAAAGTCATTTGGATTATATGAATTTACTTTCGCTGTATGAAAAGCACCATCAGCACTATACCCATCTTTTATATTCTTTTTTCTTTTTAAGTGACTTGAACATAAAGAGGCTTCATCTGATGCTTTTTTACCTGGTTTAAAATTGGCTAAAAAACAACCTTCTGAATTTCTTAGATATGACCCTCCCCAAGGATAAGGAACGTTCTCTAGTCCTCCACGAGCAGCCCATTCCCACTCATAATTGGTGGGTAAACGAACATTATTTACCTTATGTCCTCCACTAGCTTTTGCTAAACCTTCTGTAAACCATTTACAATACATTTCAGCTCCTTTTCTACTCATACCAACTGCAGGGTAATAATCATAAGCAGGATGCGAAAAATAATTTAATTGCATTGGTTTATTAAAATCACTTTTATAGTCCTTAACCCATCTTGTTTGGTCAGGTTTTGCTTTTAAGAATTCTTCTTTTCTATTCTGTCTCAATAATTCAAACAAAAACGTTCTATATTCTATATTAGTAACTTCAGTTTCCTTCATGTAAAGGGCCTGAATAGAAACCGTATCTTCATGCCTTAAATAAAAGCCCATAGGGATAAATTTAAATCTTTCTGGATCAGTCTGAGACCATAACGTCCTACCTGATTTTCCAACCATTTTAGTCTTGTTTTTCTTAACCTTCCCAAACATCCACGTTATTTGCTTTTGATGTGCCTTCCATTGGTCTTCATTTAATTTCGGGAAACTATAAGTTTCAGCAGTTTCTTGGATATTCTCATCCATGGTTTCACTTTCATTCAAAAACCAAGATTTATCAACTCCCTTTAGTTTTCGTTTTTTTAGTTTCCTTTTATTAGTGTCTGCATCTATCAGTTGCGGACTTAGTGCATCAACTTTTTCAAAATATTCATTTACAACTTTTTCGTATTCCTCTACAATTAAAGCAGAATCTGTAACTGAGTATTCTATGTTCTCCGATATAACTTCTTCTTTTGTATTAGTATCTGATGAATTATTAAAAAATAGTACTGCTCCTATTGTAATTGCTGCTATGGTAGTTATCATAAGTATCAATTTAAAATTTGTAAATTGAGTTAACTTACCTCCTTTTGCTACCTTACTTGCAACAGATGTAGAATTTAAAAAATTAGCCTTTGTTTCTTCAAAAGATTTTTTTGCAGGCTCATTTTTCGCTTGTTTAAATAAATCATCCAAGCGTTTGTTATTATTTTGTTCCATTTTGCACCTCCATATCTTTAGTTGTTGAATCAAAAGTTAAAATCTCTGTTAGTTTTTCTCGGCCTCTTTTCAGTCGCTGCTTTACAGCAGATTCAGATACCGCTTGTATTGCAACAATCTCTTTAATAGAAAATCCAGAAATTTCAAACAGTATTATACATTCTCGTTGTTCTTCAGGTAACATCGCTAAAGCTTTGTGTAACAGATATACTTCAGCATCTCTTTCAGTTTTAGAATTCACATCTAAAACATCAAAACCTTGTTGTTCGGGGTAAGCTTCCTCTTTCTTTTTTTTGTGATGATTAGCTAATACTCGAACGCTTATTCCGATAAGAAATGAAAGAAAAGCTTTTTCAGATTTTAATGTATCCATTTTCTGAAAAGCAATTAACAAAGTATCATTCATCAAATCATGATACTCCATCTTCCCAAAAACTCTCGCTCTGCAGAAACGTTCGAACCTATCATGAACCGGCTCATAGAGTTTTAAAAAATGTTGTTGCTGTTTATTGCCTTTTCTCATTACTACAAAAATATGCGTTCTATTGGGTAAGTGTAACCAAAAGGTAAAAAGTTACATTTAAATTTTATTCTTTAAAAGTTTGCGTTGTCAGCAAACCAATATTACAATTATTTATCCTCCAATAATATTGCTTCATACTCAACAAAATATATTATCTTTAAAGCTTATTAATTAAAAATAAATTTTATGAAAAAAAATAAACTACTTTTTATTGGCTTAATGTTATCGTTTTGTTCTGTTAGCGCAAACATTGATACTGTTAATGCCAGCAATTTTACTTATGTGCCTTCCGCTTTAACCATTAACCAAAACGATACTGTTGTATGGATCAATATAGGAGGTTTTCATGATGTTAATGCTGACATTAATACGCTTACAGGATCTTCTTTTGGAAATCCAGTAGATTTTCAATCAGCTTCATCCGGTGTTGGCTTTCTTTATCAGTACATATTTACTGTATCAGGTACTTATAATTACGATTGTTCTGTGGGGCAACATGCTGCCAATGGAATGGTTGGAACAATAAATGTATTGCCTTTAACTGCTGTAGCTGAAGCAACTCAAAAAAATTCTTCATCCAGTTTTTATCCCAACCCTGCGAAAAATGTAATTAATTTTCCTGACTTCAATAAAATTGATCAGATTTCCATCTTTTCACTAACTGGCGAAAAGGTAATGGAAACTAAGTTGATCAAACAACAACTGAATCTAAATGATTTAAGTTCTGGTGTTTATTTTGTTAAAATTAGTAAAAACAATAAGTTAACGACAACTAAATTAGTGATCAAATAAAACAGATTCACTTTTTAATAGAAAGCACCTCATTTATAATGAGGTGCTTTTTTTTTGAATAACTATTATCATTTCCATCCATCATCACAAAATAAGAAGATCCTATTTCATATCTAAACCCTCTAAAATAGTTACTGTAATATTCGTCTAAAATGGTCTGATAACATCCATAACTGGTAAATCATTAAACAATTCAGAAACATGTTATACCCCCTTTCAATTAACTCTCCTTTGGTTACTAGAATTGCATTAGCAGGTGCATAAAATATTTTTTCATCCTATTAAGGTCAGGGCAAACTCATACTTTTTCTTTTTCAAGGTTAGATCTAAAAAAACACTCATT
>CAJWVX010000132.1 GCA_913048175.1 uncultured Flavobacteriales bacterium
GCCAGTAACGGATACTTTCATTGAGAAAGATATGGCCATTAATGAGGAGATTGAGTACAGGATGTTGGCTATTGTGAAGAGCCTATTCTATTAAGTGCGAGATTAGGTTATTCTTATTATTTATGGAATGATGGTAGAGGTTTAAACTCTTTATTAATTGATAATGAAGGAGTTTATAATGTTATTTTTACTGATGAAATCGTTATTTATGATGATTGCCCTACTACACTTTATATTCCAAATTCGTTTACCCCAAATGGAGATGGTTTAAAATGATGCTTTTGCTGCTTCTGGAGAATATATTGAGGATTATAATTTACGAGTATTCAATAGATGGGGAAACTTACTTTTTGAATCAAATCATGTTTTATCAGGATGGGATGGAACCTACCAAGGGATTGAATCACCATCCTCAATTTACGTTTACACTATTTCTTATTATGATAAAGATAAAATGAACATCACTAAAAAAGAAGGGAGGATAAATTTATTGAGATAGAATTTAAGTAACCTGAATACTATTATAGTAATGTAAGAGTATTGATATTCATCTCAAGGTGCTTAGAAAAAGAAAATTGTATAAGTAAATATCTTCTCTTCCCAAGACAGCCATTTTTTTGAAAGATCTCGATAATTATCTGGAATACAAACAAGTCTAGTTTCAGTTATATGAAAGAGTCAAGATTTATTTTCTTTATTAGTATTTTTACAAACTATTAATTTTTAGTTATTAAAAAGCTCATATTCATAATCCTACTATTGCCATGCCTCTTTATTGATGGTTTTGGGCAATCGTTTAATCTCGATAAAGAAACTAGTATTGAGGAACATTGGGATATTTGGAAAGATAATTCCAATCCAGATACATCAAGGCTAAACGCTATACACAACTACATTTGGATTCAACACTTATTTGTACAACCAGATAGCGCATTTATACTTGCCAACGAACAAATTGAGTTTGCCCATCTTAAAGGCAATAGAAATGGCGAGGCAGATGGCTTAAACTTGCAGGGCATTTCATTTGCAATAAGAGGAAATAACCAAGAGGCAATTAACTATTATGAAAGTTCATTAGTTATCTTTTTAGAGGTAGAAAATTTGATGGGTGCAGGAAAGGCTTACGGAAATATAGGTGCTGCATTTAAAGATTTAGGGGACAACTTTAACGCCATGCAATATCTCAACAAGAGTCTAGTGTTTGCTAAAGAAACTGGAAATGAAATCGGTGAAATATCATGTTTGAATAATATTGGGAATGTTTATACCGACCTCAACGAATTGGATAAAGCCTTAGAATTTTACCAAAGATCCCTTGTTTTAAATAAAAAACTAAACATAGTAGACCCCGTAATACTACTGAACATCGGCATGATTTATACCCGACAAAAAAAGTTTAACGAAGCAATAAAAACATACAATGAAGCGCTTAAGGAAGCCCAAGAGAATAAAAACCTAAGAAGCATTGCCATCATACACCGAAACAAAGGTGATTTATATCTTAATTCTAAAGATACAGCATCTGCTTTAATTAATTTAAAGAATAGTCTCAAAAGCTATGAACAGTTAGGTAATATGGAAGGAACTGTAATCCCTTTAATTTCTATCGGTGAAGTATTTAATAATCGAGGTTTTACGGATAGCGCTGAGATCTATTCTGTTAAAGCCTTTGAACGGGTAGATAAAACACACTCTATGGAATCATTTGTGGGGGCACTCGGTTTTAGATATAAAATACTAAAACAAAAAGGAGAACATGAAGAAGCACTTCAACTTTACGAAATTTTGATTGAAGCTAAAGACAGTATCAAAAATGATAAGGTGCAAGCAGAAGTGTTACGACAAGAATATGAATTTAAGTATGATAAACAAATGTTAACTGAAAGTAACAGTCGTTTAGTGGAACGATATATTATATTATTTGGTGTTGTTATTCTTTTAATTCTGGCAGGGTTCATTTTTAAAATTAGATATTCAAGACAGGTTGAACTGAGATCCCAATTATTACACGAAATAGAACTACTTAAAGAAAGAAGCCTTGTTAAAATGCTTACTTCTAACGAAAAAGATGCCCCAACAACAGTACTTGATCGATCAAAAATACAAGCAGGTATAGAGGGGAAATTAAATGATTCCGATTGGAGCATATTAAACATTATTTACGAAGACCCTGTTTTGATAATTACAGCAATTGCTGAACGTGTTGCATTAAGTCCCGCAGGAGTTAAGTCATCCTTTAATAAAATGTATAAGTCATTTAACATCCCTGATTCAAAAAACAAAAAACTCGCACTTATCATGCGGATTGTAGAGTTATCGAGCAATTAAAATTGCCAAAGACCATTATTCTCTTTATTCAACATCACTTTTTTAGTGCACTATTAATAAGACAGTTACGCATTTACTTTTTCAACCTTCGGGTTGAAGTTCTTCCTTTTCTAATTCTCCAACCCAAAGGTTGATGCATTTCTTGCCACTTCGCTCTAAGTTTGAATCAAACATTCTAAACAGATAGAAGTATGAAAACAATTTACCTAGCAATAATTACCATTACATTCCTCGTGTTATCACAATTTTCTTATGCTCAAAACACGTATGCTACAGCATCCGCATTAGGCACTTTAAATTGTGCAGGGTCTCCTTACTCCAATATTGCATCAGGCAATACTACTGGTGCAGGAGATGAATGTGGTAATGCATCAGATGATGTGTGGTATAGTTTTACCATTGCGGGGTCTGCTGATGTAACGATCAGTTTGTGTAACTCTTCATATGATACTTATTTAAGGTTATATAATGGTGGGGCAGTAAACTGTGGCGTTGCAACTATGATTACTGATAATGATGACGCTTGTGGTGGTGCACTTCAATCTTCCATTACACAAAATGGATTAGCAGCAGGAACATATATTGTAATGATAGAAGGCTATGGAAGTGATGAAGGAGCATATCAATTGGATATTGCTTTAAGTAATTGTGCCATTCTAACTCCTATGGTTTATTCAAGTATAGCAGTTACACAGGCCAGCACAGCTAATACTTATCAAGGAAATGTAGCTCAAGAAGTACTACGAATAGAAGTTGTAACAACAGGGGTAATAACTCCATTAGATTTAACCGAGTTGAGAATTAATCTTGAAGGAACAAGTTTAATAACCGATGTTACTGGTGTTAATGTTTATTCTACAGGAAATTCAGCCACCTTTGGTACAGCCAATTTGTTTGGCACTATTGCAGTACCAGGAGCAACCACTACATATACCAATGTAACAGGAACGCAAACCTTAGTTTCTGGCTCAAATTATTTTTGGGTGGCCTTAGATGTTAGTGCTACGGCAGTAATTGGAAATGATATTGATGCAAGATGTAGAAGAGCTTTAGTAGATGGGACAGACCGTTTGTCAGATGTGGTACAAAACCCTGCTGGGGCTAGAGAAATTGTTACCTTGCCAGGTTCTCCAGGTGGCGTACCTTCAAATTTTGAATTATGGCTAAAAGCTGATTTAGGTGTTACTGGAGCAAGCCCTATAACTAGTTGGGGTGATCAAAGTGGAATGGCTTCAAATCCCGTAATTAATGGAGATCCTAGTCTTCAAACAGGTAATTTTAATTACAACCCTACAATAAATCTTGATGGAACTGGAGATTTTTTTTCTTGGACAAATCTTAGTTCAGCATATACCCAGGCAGAAATTTTTTGTGTGTATAATATCCCTACAGCTACACCATCTGTAGTTAGAGAACTTTGGGATTTTGATAACGATGTTAACCTTGGCACCTCAGTTCCTTACAGCGATAATTTATTTTATGATGATTTTGGTGCAGGGCAATTTGATGTTATAACAATTGGAAATGCCTTTCTATCATACGTAGATGTTACCAAACAATACATTCATAATTCTACTAGAAATAGTACTTCTTATGAAAACTATATGCAAGGAGGATTAACAGTTACAGGTAATGGAGCTTCAGGATTTGGATCAACCACTACAATTGGAAAAGGTGATTATAATGTTGTCAACACTAATCCTTTAATAGCAGACATGGGAGAAATTATTCTTTATGATCGTAAATTAACGGCCCTGGAAAGGGTGAAAATTTGGTCTTATCTTGCTGTTAAATATGGAATTACATTAGACAATACTGCAGGAGGAGCTATTGGTGATTATATTTCTACTACCGGAAATCTCTTATGGGATGCCAGTACAAGTCCTTCCTACCACAACAATATAATTGGTATAGGGAGAGATGATAATGAAGATCTGTTGCAGAAACAATCACATACATTAGATGATACTACGAGAGTCTATTTAAGCACTTTACAAACCGAAAACCTAATTAATACAGGAAGTATTACTAATAATGCTTCTTATTTATTGGCAGGAGATAATAAAGGAAAGGTTTGTAAAACACCCGCAGTTATAACAGAGAAACCTGTGGGAATTGATTCGCGTTTAGAGCGGGAGTGGAAAATTACCAATACATCGTTTTCAGATAATATCAATTTTGATGTAACGCTTAATGCTTGTGCAAATCCTGGGTCTGTAGTACTATCTGATTTAAGATTATTGGTTGATGACGATGGTGACTTCACTAATGCAACAGTTTATGCTGCTGTTGGTGGTTTGTCGTTTACATATTCAGGAGGAGTAGTTTCTGTTATCGGAATTGCTAATACACACATTCCGTTGAATTCAGTTAAATATATAACAATAGCATTTTCTTCTTTGTTAGAAATAAATGATCCATTACCAATTACAGCTTGCGATAGTGTGTTTCTTCCAGCTATTACTGGAGCTAATCTAACAGGAAATCAAGCATATTACTCGCTATCAGGTGGAAATGGCGCTTCATTTACTACAGGCACAATTTATACAGACACTATCTTATATCTTTATGATGAAACGGGAGGGACACCTAATCAATTTGATGAAGATACCTTGGTGATTACGATTGTTAACGAAGTAAACAGTACAGATGTACAAACAGCCTGTAGTTCATTTACTTGGATTGACGGAATTACCTATACTTCGAGTAATAATACAGCTACTGACACTATTTTTGGTGGAGCAGTGAGTGGTTGTGATAGTATCATTACCTTAGATTTAACGATGAGTCCCACTGTTAATAGTACAGATGTACAAACAGTTTGTAATTCATACACATGGATAGATGGAATTACTTATACTTCGAATAATACTTCAGCTAATGATACCATTTTTGGTGGGGCAGCAAATGGTTGTGATAGTATCATTACATTAGATTTAACTATAACAAACAACATAGTAAACAGTATAGATGTTCAAACAGCATGCGGCTCTTATGTTTGGATAGATGGAATTACCTACATTTCTAGTAATACCACAGCCACCGATACTGTTTTTGGTGGGGCAGTGAGTGGTTGTGATTTAATCATAACCTTAGATTTAACTATATCTCCTACTGTAAATGGTACAGATGTACAAACAGCTTGTGGCTCTTATCTTTGGATTGATGGAAACAACTATACAGCTAGCAATACTACTGCTACGCATACAATAGTTGCTGGCTCTTTTAATGGTTGTGATTCAATCGTAACATTAAATTTAACTACTAGTCCCGCTGCAAATAGTACGGATACTTATGTTGAATGCGGTTCTTTCACTTGGATTGATGGAATCAACTATACGGATAGTAATACTACTGCTACTCATACAATAGTTGCTGGCTCTTTTAATGGTTGTGATTCAATTGTAACATTAAATTTAACGATATCACAAGAAGTGATAGTAGATTTAGGACAGGATATTGGCTATTGTGAAGAGCCTATTCTTTTAAGTGTGGGATTAGGTTATTATTCTTATTTGTGGAATGATGGTAGTAGTTTAGACTCTTTGTTAATTGATACTGAAGGGGTTTATAATGTTATTGTTACTGATGTAAATGGATGTATAGGCATTGATGAAATCGTTATTTATGATGACCCTCAACCTGTGGCTGATTTTAGTTGGGCTCCGGAGGAGATAACAACACTAAACCCAACCGCAATATTTACCAGTGAATCTACGTTTGCTGATCAATACTCATGGGTGTTTCATGATTTATCTCCTGGCACTTCTGTTTTAAGTAGTCAAGAAGTAGATTTCCCTGTAGATCAGGAAGTGACTTATCTTGTTTGTTTGGAGGTTTTGAGTAGTGGTGGATGTCGTGATTCTATTTGTAAGACCGTAAAAGTTAAAGATGATCCATTATTTTATATCCCTAACAGTTTTACACCAAATGGAGATGGACTTAATGATGAATTTAAGCCAATATTATATGGTATAGAAATGGGTGATTATAGGTTTTACATATTTGATAGATGGGGAGAGCTTTTATATGAAAGTGGTAATGGTCAAGCTGGTTGGAATGGCACGTTTAAAGGAAAATCTGTTCCTTCAGGAGTCTATGTTTGGAAATTTGATTTAAATGATGATTCGATAATACAAAAAGACTATGCTGGAAATGTAAACTTATTAAGATAATAAAAAAGCTAGAATAGGATATAAAATATAGACAATGACAAATGAATTTAAAGACCTAAATAAGATGTTAATCCCAACGATTTCAAACGAACATAAAGGTGGTATTATTATAGATATAGAAAGCCGAACATCACTAGAAAAAGAAAAAAAAGAGTTCTTACCCGAAAACATTTATGTTGAAAGAAAGGGGCAGTTAATAAAGATAAATGATGTTAAACTTATTTGGTCTTCCTTTAGAAAAGAATATAAATTGGCTCCATCAAACTATAAAAATTAAGAGGCTTGGCATTGCAATAATTTGATATGATCCATTCAAGAATAGAAAATAGAACGATTAAAATTAAGTATACGGATGATCAGACTATTACCGTTATTAGATTAAAAACTTATTCCGAACAGGAATAAGTTTTATGGAACAACATGGAAATTTGTCTGTAATAGTTGATGTTGAAAGAAATGTCTATTTAAATTCTAGCGCCTAAAAATTATTTAACAGAATAGAAGCAAAGTATACTGACCTATCTCTAGTTATTATTGCTATAGAATGATTCTTTAAAATGTTATTAATAAAGCTGTTGCCTGTTCTATTTTTCACACTTAGGGTTGAATATTTTTTTATTTGATAGTTAAACCCAAAGGTTGATAAAATTCTTACCCCTCTCAGCTAAATTTGATTCTTTACAAACTAAAACTTATATCATATGAAAAAAAGCTACTCTCAGATTATTAAGAATAAAAGACAACAGTTTACCTGGCTTGTTTCTTTAAATCTATGTTTAATGTCATTTCAATTAGCAGCACAACCATTAAATGGGCTTATGGCTCATTATAAATTAGATGGCGATGGTGTTGAAGCTAGCGGAAGAGAAAACAACGGAACAGTTAATGGGTCGGTAACTGCTACTACAGATAGGTTTGGCTCCGCAAATAGTGCAATGACTTTTTCTGTTGGATATGTTGATGCTGGAAGCCCAACAGATTTACAATTAACAACTAGTATATCCATTTCAGCATGGATTAATCCAACCACTATTCCGGGATAGTCTACTATTGTAAATAAATGGAACGGAGCTGACGGCTACTATCTAGGCATTACCCCAACTGGAAGCGTCTTCAAATGGAATCAAGCTTCGGCAAACTTATAAGGAAACAGTGTGTCAACAGAAGTTTGGTCATATATTGCCGCTACTTTTGATGGTAGTACGATAAGAATTTATGAAAATGGTGTAGAAACTGATTTTATAAACAGTAGTTCGCCATTAGCAAATACAGCTACAAGTTTTATGATAGGTATTCAGTCCAATTCGGGGACATCAGGATTTAACGGATCTATTGATGATGTATTGGTTTATGATAGGGCATTAACAGCTCTTGAGATATCAGATTTATTTAATGATTCACCCGTTAGCATTAATAAAAAGAGCTTTGGTAAAACGATTAGCCTTTACCCTAAAACGACCATAGGAAATGTTAACTTAAGTTTTGGAGAAACATCAAATGGTAGTTCAGTTATTATTTCTGATGTAATGGGGAAACAAGTTTATCATTTAGATAATTTAAATAAACAATTGTTAAACATAGATATTCGCGACTTTAGTAAAGGTCTTTATTTTGTTAAAATTCAAAATGATAATCAACAAAAAGTGATTAAATTGATTAGGAAATAACTTACAAAAAACCAGAAATAAAAGTAACTCTTTTAAGTTTTCAATGACTGGGCTTAATAGATAGGTTGAATGGCTGTCCGAAAGGACGTCCATTTTTTTTAACAGATCCCGTTAATTATCGGGACATGTTAACGATTGTTACATTTCTCTTTTAGGAAAGAGTCAAGATTTATTTTCTATTATTAGTACTTTTACTAACTATTAATTTTTAGTTATTAAAAAGCCCATACTCATACTGTTCTTATTGTCATGTCTCATTATTGAGAGCTTTGGACAATCGTTTAATCTGGATAGGGAAACTAGCACTGAAGATCATTGGGCAGTTTGGAATGACAATTCTAAACCAGATACATCAAGGCTAAACGCAATACACAACTATATTTGGTTTAAATACCTGCTGGTACAACCCGACAGCGCATTTATAATTACCAACAAACAAATTGAGTTTGCCAGACTAAAGGGCAGTAAAAGCGGTGAAGCAGATGGGTTAAATTTGAAGGGCAACTCATTTGTAATAAGAGGTAACAGTGAAGAGGCTATTCGTTATTACGATAGTTCATTAACCATCTATTTAGCAATCGATAACAAAGCAGGCATTGCCAAAACACTCAATAATTTAGGTATTAGCTATAGTCGATTAGGAGATAATTTTAAAGCTTTGAATTTTTTAAATAGGAGCCTAGTATTGGCCGAACAAACTGGAGATAAAAATGCCGAAACAAATTGCTTAAACAATATTGGAATTCTTTATTCCGGTCTAATGAAATTAGATAAAGCCTTAGATTTTTACCAACGCGCTCATGCTTTATCTAAAGAACTAAACGTTGAAGATGAGATAATGCTTATCAATATTGGAGTAATTTATGAGCAACAAGGAAAAGTTGAAGATGCCATCAAAACATACAGCAAAGCTCTTAAGCTAGCGAAAGGAAACAATAATTTAATCAACGTTTCACTCATCCAATTTAACAAGGGCATTATATCTCTTAATTTAAAAGATACAGCTGCTGCTTTAGTCAACTTAAGGAAGAGTCTTAAAAATTATGAAAAGTTAGGAAATATGATAGGAAGTGTATCTCCTTTAGTTTATATGGGTGAAATATTTCATAATCGAGGTATTATTGATAGCGCTGAGGTCTATTCTGTTAGAGCTTTTGAACGAGGAGATAAAACGCACTCATTGGAATCATTTATAAGAGCAGTCGGTTTTAGATACAAAATTCTAAAACAAAAAGGAGATCATGAACAGGCGCTTCAACTTCACGAAATTTTAACGTCTGCCAAAGACAGCCTCAAAAATGATAAAGTGAATAGTGAATTACTTCGACAAGAATATAAACACAAGTTTGATGAACAAGTGCTGGAAGAAACCAATAGGAGAAGAATGGAGAGGTATGTTATTTTATTCAGTGTTTTTCTTTTCATCATTGTGGCAGGTTCCATTTTGATGAGGAGATATACTAAGCAAATGGAGCAACAATCACAATTACTGCACGAAATAGAATTGCTAAAAGAAAGAAATTTAGTAAAGGTGCTTACTACAGAAGAAACGAAAGATACAAGTGTGGGTCTCAATAAATCAAAAATTCAAGCGAGTATTGATGGAAAATTAAATGACTCAGATTGGAAAATATTAAACGTTATTTACAAAGACCCCATTTTGGTAACTACTGCAATTGCTGAAC
>CAJWVX010000133.1 GCA_913048175.1 uncultured Flavobacteriales bacterium
CAGTAAGTGAACACTTCGAATTAAAAAAACTTTCACCTGCGTTTAACCTAATATTTGAGGGAAATGAAAAAATTTCAATTCCAAACGACTACAAAGAATTGAAAGAATTATTTGAGTTAATTGAAGAAGGTAGTTCAATTGAGTTAGATAAATTCATGGAAGATGCTAAGAATAAATATGATATAAGCTTTTCTAGTCTTATTGAGAAACCAGGACTTTCAATAACGGAGTATTTGGATTATGAAACAATAAAAGCTGCTACAAATATGAGCCTTTTTGGGTCTTATCAAAAAATGGTTTATAAAAAATTTAAGAATACTAAGCTCCGAGCTCTAATGGAGTTTCCTGTGTTGTTTTTAGGTGCTAAACCAGAGAACACACCCTCATTATATAGTTTAATGAATTACGCGGGCATTAAACTTGGAACATATTACCCAATGGGAGGGTTCTTCTCTCTTGTTGAAGGTATGGTTGAGGTATGTAAAAAACAAGGAGTTACATTTCATACAGGTGCCAATATTACAAAAATTAACATTACGGATAAACTAGCAACTTCTATAGATGTAAATGGCTCTCAATTTAAGGTTGATGGAGTTATTGGTAGTGCCGATTATCACCATATAGAGGATAAGTTAATTCCTGCTAAATATAAAAACTACTCTGATGACTATTGGAAAAAAAAGACCTTTGCACCATCAAGCTTAATATTCTATCTAGGAATCAACAAGAAAATAGAAAAACTAGAACACCATACCTTATTCTTTGATGCAAACTTTGCGCAACATGCTATAGAAATTTATGACACTAAAAAATGGCCAGAAAAACCACTTTTTTATGTATGTACACCTTCTAAAACTGACCCAACTGTTGCTCCAGAAAATTGTGAAAACTTATTTCTTTTAATGCCTTTAGCAACTGGGGTTGAAGATACAGAAGAATTAAGAGAGCGCTATTTTAAAGTCTTAATGACTAGGTTAGAAGAACATCTAGGTGAAAAAATTACAGACAATATTATAGTTAAACAATCTTATTGTATAAAAGACTTTAAAAAGGACTATAATGCCTATGGTGGCAATGCATACGGATTAGCCAACACACTAAGCCAAACTGCTATTTTTAAACCGAAAATAATTAACAAAAAAATTAAAAATCTAGTATATACTGGACAACTAACTGTTCCAGGACCTGGAGTGCCACCATCTCTTATTTCTGGTAAAATCTCAGCTAAATTACTAAGTCAAACACTAAAATAAAAATCTCATGAAATCACTATTTGATGATCTTTCAGCTGAATGTTCAAAAAGAACAACTCAACGTTACAGCACAAGCTTTTCTTTGGGCATTAAGCTATTAGACAAATCACTTCACAGACCTATTTATGCTATTTATGGCTTGGTTAGATTTGCAGATGAAATAGTAGATAGTTTTCATGAATACAATAAAGAAGATCTTATAGCTGAATTTAAAAAGGATACTTACAAATCGATCTCAGATGGAATTAGCCTGAATCCTATTTTAAATGAATTTCAAAGAGCTGTTAATCAGTATAAAATAGATCCCAAATTAATAGATACTTTTTTTAAAAGCATGGAAATGGACCTTGATGACAAGTATCATGATGTACTTTCATATGAAGAATATATATTAGGTTCAGCAGAAGTTGTAGGACTAATGTGTCTTCATGTTTTTGTAGAGGGAGACCATGCTAGATTTAAAGCCCTAGAACCATATGCAATGAGCCTAGGAGCTGCATTCCAGAAAGTTAACTTTTTAAGAGATATGAAAGCTGACTACGAATCTCTTGGAAGAACTTATTTTCCAGGAATAGATATGGAATCTTTTACTACGGAACACAAACAAAAGATTGAAAAAGAAATAGAGGAGGATTTTCGAATAGCTTTAATAGGGATTAAAAAGCTACCTCATAAATCTCGTAAAGGTGTTTACTTAGCCTATGTTTACTACTTAACGTTATTCAGAAAAATAAAAAACACTCCAGTTGAAAAAATAATGGAAACTAGAATTCGAGTATCTAATCCATCAAAAATTGGACTAATGGTTCAATCTATGATTCAGCACAAACTTAACTTGCTATGAAACAAGTTGGTATTTTAATTCTGAGCTTATTAATTAGTCACAGCATTTATTCTAATGATATAGCGAAAGATTGTAGAGATTACTATTATGGCGTTTGTTTAAATGAAGTTTCTATTAAAGATTTTGATAGTTATCTAGGAGTAAACAAAGGTAAAGATCAAATTTTGATAAAAGGTTACCAAGCTGTCATTTGGTTTTTATGGGCCGACTATTATGTTAATCCAATACAAAAATGGAAATGCTTTAACAAAGGAAAAAAAAATCTTGACTTTCTTATAGACAAAAATAAAAACAATGCAGAGTTGAGGTTTTTAAGGTTAACAATACAAGATAACCTTCCAAAATTTCTAGGATACAGTAACAAAAAGGAGGATACCGATTTTATTTATAATCAATTAAATAAAATAACTGACAAAGATTTACAGTCAAGAATAGTTAATTACTTATGCTATAACAGCATGAATAAAACAAATTAATATGAATAAAGAAGGTGTGATTTTAGTAGACATTGATGACAACGAATTAGGTGTTATGGAAAAAATGGAAGCTCATCGTAAAGGGGTTTTACATAGAGCCTTTTCAATTTTCATATTTAACTCCCAAGGAGAAATGCTACTTCAAAAGAGAGCATCAGAAAAATATCATTCAGGAGGCTTATGGTCTAACACCTGTTGTAGTCATCCAAGAAAAGGAGAAAGGACTTTAGCGGCTGCCAACAGAAGATTAAATGAAGAAATGGGAATGAAGGCTAGTCTTACTCATGCTTTTTCATTTCAATATAGGGCAGAACTAGACAAAGAGCTAATTGAGCACGAATTAGATCACGTATTTATAGGCTACTCAAATGATCTTCCTCAAATTAATATCGATGAAGTTGAAAGTTACTGCTATGTATCTCCTGAATTACTACAAATGGGGTTAGAAAAGCATGAAGACGAATATACTGAATGGCTGAAAATATGCTATAGTGAATTAATGAATCATCAAAACCAAAACTCCTCATATGAAAAAGTCAGTTAAAAAAATAATCAAAAAAACAACCGATTTTAAAGTTAAAATAGATCCTAGAACAGTTATTACCGTTAGAACTAAAGAAGCCTTAAGCTACTGGCTAACAGAATATCCAAATGCTCAAATTCTATCCTAAATAAAACCTATTAATGTTTATTATAATTTAATAAGCTTTTACATTTACTTTTAAATTAGTCCCTAATAATTGAATATGGAGTTATTCATCAACATACTAATAACACTAGCAACCTTTATAGGCATGGAATGTGTTGCTTGGTTAAGCCATAAATATTTAATGCATGGATTTTTATGGTTTTTTCATGAAGACCATCATCAGCACAACACAAACATTAAACCTTTTGAAAGAAATGATTTTTTCTTCTTACTTTTTGCTGCACCAGGTATTACACTAATATTTATAGGTTCCCAAGAACTAAGTATAAGTTTTTGGATTGGGTTAGGAATCTCAATCTATGGCTTAGCCTATTTTTCAATTCATGATGTATTTATTCATCGCAGATTAAAAATTTTAAGAAATATAGATCTACCTTATTTCAAAGCAATAAGAAAAGCTCATAAAGTTCACCACAAACATTTTTATAAAGAAGATGGAGAATGCTTTGGGATGCTTTGGGTTCCTCTAAAATATTTCAAGAAAAAAACATGAAGAACATCACCTATCTCCTTGTAGATATAGGTGTGTTAATCTTACCTCTTATATTTTCATTTCATCCTAAACTACAGTTTTACAAAAAGTGGAAATCAACTACTCTATCCATACTTATTGTTGGATCAATTTTTATTACCTGGGATATCCTTTCTACTCAAATTGGTCTATGGGGATTTAACTCAGATTATTTGTGTGGGGTTTACTTTTTCAACTTACCACTAGAAGAAATACTCTTTTTTATCTGTATACCATACGCGTGTCTATTCACTTATCATTGCTTAAAAATGATTTGGCCTATCAAGAACCATGAAAGTACACAATGGATTACTTATAAACTTTGTATATCTCTATTTGTTTCTGGATTAATATTTTACAAGCACCTATACACATCCGTCACTTTTATTAGTCTAGCTCTTACACTTGTTTTCATTCAAATAAAATACAAACCAATTTGGCTCTCTCGGCTTTACACCTCTCTCATTATTCTTATAATTCCATTTTTAATGGTTAATGGTATACTTACCGGAACAGGGCTAGAAAGCTCTATTATTTGGCACAATGAAAATGAAATAATAGGCTTAAGAATTTTAACAATCCCGATAGAAGATTTTTTCTATGGATTCCTTCTGATATTATTGAATGTTTTTTTGTTAGAGTTGTTTGACAAGAAAAGTGCAAAAACAATCAAAACCAACTAATTACTTTTTTCTAAGAACCTATCAATGTTCACTTCATCTGGAAGCTCTGTATTCTCGAGAATTAAACCTACCATCTTATCAGCGAAATAAGGTGCCAGCATAACCCCTTTAGTTCCTAAACCATTAAAGACTGCTAATTCTTTATGCTTAGGATGAACTCCAAGTAATGGTCTTCTGTCTAAAACTGTTGGTCTTACACCAGCTTTATGTTCTACAACAATTACTTCATCATTAATAAATCGTGCAGCTCTTTTCAGCAACTGCTCCTTTCCTTCTTCTGTTGGGGTGTTGTCAAAATCATCCCAATTATAAGTCGCACCAAATTTGTAATTTCCATTAAAAGGCAATAAAAAAGCGCCTTTATTTATAGCATGATCTATTTTAAGATTTTTGAAATTTATCGTTAAAATTTCTCCCTTCGTTAATTTAAAAGGCAACCAATCGAAGTAAGGGTTGTTAATACTTTGATACCCTTCACAAAAGATGATTTTCTTAGCAGAATAACCATTCCAGGAAACTCCATCCTCTATAAACTCAATTTTATCGTAATCAAACTTATTATTAATATAAGCCTCTTTTATTAGCAAGAAATTTCTAAACTTCTCTAACCAATCAGCAGTTTTCAAAAATCCTGACTGTAATGTTTTAGCAGCTCCAAAAGGATAATTCATAAGCTCCTCATCAAAAGGATGTTCAATCTTATCATCTATCCAGTCAAACAAATGAGGCTCATTGCTTTTTTGTTTCCAAAACTCTTGCTCTTTTTGATCTATAAATAGTTTATAGATCGGAATATCAAAATAGAAATTATCCCCTAATAGTACTTCTTGATTGCGATAAAATTCCTTTGCTAATGGAAAAACGGCATCAATCATCCAGCTTTGTGTTAGTCGTTTAAAAACTACCGGATTACAAAGTCCTGCAGCAACTCTTGACGAGCTTGACTCTGCCTCCTCATCAACTACTAAAACCTTTTGATTCTCCTTCATTAGCGAATAAGCCAACACTGAACCTGCCAATCCTTGTCCTACAATTATATAATCAACTTCTTTCATCACAGACAAAAATAAACATTCGATTTATGGAATTTAATATTTGATGTCATCTAACCATAAAATTAAGTTTCACTAAAAATTTATAGCCATGAACACATTAACAAATCCCAACAAATCGATTTTAACTTTTTTAATAATTCTATCATTTTCTTCCTTCCATCTTTTTGCTCAAACGCAATATGGTGCAATAAAAGGACAAGTAACCGATGGTTCAAATGGTGAGAAAATTCCATTTTCGAACGTAATACTCTTAAAATTAGATAGTCAAATTTCTAAAACAGTTACCGATTTTGATGGAAAATATACATTCAACAAAGTTCTATCTGGCAAGTACACTCTCCAAACTAGTTATGTTGGCTATTCCAATCAAAAATTAAAAGGAATTATTGTTGTCAAAAATAAAATCACATTTACTAATATTAAATTAAATGGTGCCGCTGAAAACTTAGATGAATTTACAGTGGTACAATATTCAGCTCCATTAATATCATCTGATCAAACTTCTTCTGGAGCAACAATTACATCTGAAGGTATTCGAAGGATGCCTGGTCGAGCAATAAATTCGATTCAAACAACAAAAAAGTATAGAAAACATAAATACAAAGAGTCCTCTAATAAAGCTGTATATGAATACTCTTCAGCTCCAATAGAAACAAAACGAGACAATTTAAATACAGAGGGATATGCTCATAATCCAGAAAACGATTTTAAAAATGTAAATACTTCTCCGCTTTCAACACTATCAATTGATGTTGATGCTGCTTCCTACTCAAACATGAGAAGGTTTATTAATAATGGACAAACCCCTCCGATTGATGCTTTAAGAGTAGAAGAGATGATTAATTATTTTGACTATGATTACCCTCAACCAAAGGGCGAAAATGCATTCTCAATTAACACAGAAATGAGTGATTGCCCATGGAACAAAAAACACAAATTAATTCATGTTGGAATTCAAGGCAAACAAATTGACACAGATAAATTACCTTCAAGTAACTTAGTTTTTCTTTTAGATGTTTCTGGATCAATGAGTTCTCCAAACAAACTTCCACTACTACAAAAGTCTTTTGGATTATTGGTTAAAAATTTAACTAAAAAAGATAGAGTTGCAATTGTTGTTTATGCTGGAGCAGCTGGTTTGGTTTTGCCAGCAACACCTGGAGATCAAAAAGAAATAATCATGAATGCGCTAAACAATTTGAGTGCGGGTGGTTCTACAGCTGGTGGAGCAGGAATTAAATTAGCTTATAAAATTGCGTTAGAAAACTTTATAAAAGAAGGAAACAATAGAGTGATTTTAGCAACCGATGGTGATTTTAATATTGGTGCTAGTAGTGATGGTGAAATGACTAGATTAATTGAGAACAAAAGAGAATCAGGAGTATTTCTTACCTGTTTAGGTTTTGGAATGGGTAATTACAAAGATTCTAAAATGGAAAGCTTATCCAATAAAGGAAATGGAAACTATGCTTACATCGATAATATTTTGGAGGCAAAAAAAGTATTGGTAACCGAAATGGGTGGAACGATGCATACGATTGCGAAGGATGTTAAAATCCAAGTAGAGTTTAATCCAAGCAAAATAGCTTCTTACAAACTAATAGGATACGAAAATAGATTGTTAAATGCCGAAGATTTTAATGATGATACAAAAGATGCTGGAGAATTAGGCTCTGGACATACAGTTACTGCGTTATACGAAGTTGTTTTGAAAGAAAGTGATGAAGCAATAAAATCAGTTGATCCACTTAGATATCATAAGACAAAAGATGCATCAACTTCTAGTTCTGATGAAATTTTGACAGTAAAATTCAGATATAAAGCACCTCAAAGCGAAACAAGTAAATTGATTGTAAGACACCTAAAAGAAAAAACAGTTCAACTCTCAAAAAGTTCTGAAAACTTTAGGTTTTCTGCAGCTGTGGCTGAATTCGGGTTATTATTGAGAAACTCAAAACACCGAGCAAACGCATCATATCAACAGGTAATACGTTTGGCTAAAAACAGTAAAGGAAAGGATGATAACGGATACAGAGCAGAGTTTATAAGGTTGGTAGAAATGAGTGAGATGCAGGCAAGTGCGCTATTGATCGAATAATAGTAAATCAAAAGCCACACACTTACAAATCTGCGCTCCCGAATAGTTCGGGAGCGTTTTTTTGTTTTTTTTCCAATTGGTGTCATTATATTTGTACCATGGCAGAAGAACTTATAGTAACTAGTAATCTTACTAAAGAAGAAAGGTACAAAGAATTATACCCGCAAATATTTGCTTTAAATCAAGGTGAAGATGATTTAATAGCTAGCTTATCAAACATGATGTCTGCTTTGAAGTATGGGTTTGGATGGTTGTGGGTAGGTGTTTATTTTGTAAAAAATAGTGAGTTGGTTTTGGGCCCCTTTCAAGGACCAATTGCATGTACCCGAATTCAGTTAGGAAGAGGTGTAAGTGGAACTGCTTGGTACAAGAAAGAAGCTATAATTGTAGAAGATGTAGATCAATTTCCGGATCATATTATTTGTAATGCAGCCTCTAAATCTGAAATAGTAATTCCTGTTTTTAATAAAAATGGTGAAGTTGCTATGATTTTAGATGTGGATAGCGATAAGCTCAACAGTTTTAATGAAATTGATCAGAAGTACCTAACTCAAATTATTCAATTAATAGTCCCACTTCTTTGAATCTAACGCAATACATAGTATTTATTTTTAGCACGATAATTTTATTATCCTGTGCTCAAATTCGTCCATTAACAGGAGGAGAAAAAGATGCTGAACCTCCAAAAGAATTGGAAAGCACACCTATTAATGGAGCAACTAACTTTATTGAAAAGACTATTACTGTTGAGTTTGATGAGTTCATTAAGCTAACTAATGTAACTAGCCAATTAATAGTTTCTCCTTTAATGGAAACTCCGCCTGAAATTATGGTAAAAGGAAAAAAACTGGTTATCAAGTTACAATCCGATTTATCAGAGAATACTACCTACAGTTTAAATTTTGGAAATGCTATTACAGATATTACAGAAAGCAACATTTTTCCGAACTACAAATATGTTTTTTCTACAGGATCGTATATTGATTCTTTATCCTATTCTGGAACTGTACTTAATGCTTTTGATCTTTCTAAAAAAGAAAGTATATATGTATTATTATATGACCAGTTTGAAGATTCAATTCCCTTAAAAGAATTACCAAGATATGTTGCTTTAACAGATAAGGAAGGGAAATACGCTATTACTAATATTGCCCAAGGAGAATACAAGTTTTTTGCAATAAAGGATATTAATAGCAATTATCTGTTCGATTTACCTAATGAGGAAATTGCATTTATGGATAAAACTATTTTTATTGATTCTGTAAGTTCAGAAAACACAATTCATTTATTTGAAGAAGAAAGTGAATTGCAATTTTTAAAGAAAACAGAAAACAAACTATTTGGAAAAATTGATATTCAATTGAATTTGCCCGCTAATGATTTAATCATAACTCCTTTAGAACAGCGTTTTGAAAAAAAGTGGTACATCGAGGATAGAAACACTACTGGTGATAGTTTAACAATGTGGTTATTGATTAAAGACGCATTTGATAATTTAGAAATTGAAATTAAAGATGGAAATGAGGTTATAGATACCGCTAACGTAAGGATTATTCAAAGTGATGAGTTTACTGATACAACTCTATTAATTTCAACAAATATAAAAAGTAGTTTTGATTTAAATCAAAATGTAATTATAGAACTCCCTAGACCTCTTATTAATTATCAATTAGATAGCATACTATTTTATGAAGATAGTGTTCTAATAGCTGTTGAAAGTATTAAGGTGATTGGAGTAACAAAACTAGAATTGGCATATAATTTTATGGAAAATAAGGAATATGAGCTTTTTGTTCCTCCAGGAACTTTTGAAGATGTTTTTGGGTTAAAAAACGATACTATCTACTCTAAATTTAAAACTAAGAAAGAAGCTGATTATGGGATAATTAATTTAACGGTTACTCCAAGTTTCTCCGAAAACTATATTATTCAGTTGTTTCAAAAAGAGAAATTGATTCAAGAGACTTATCTAAAAGATTCTGCTGAGGTACAGTACAAATATTTGCTTCCTGGTGATTATGGGTTGAAACTAATTATAGATAAAAACAATAACCAAAAATGGAATACAGGGAATTACATTGAAGGATTACAACCCGAAAAAGTAATTTATTACGAGAAAGACATTAAGATTAGAGCCAATTGGGATAATGATATCTCTTGGATTGTTAATGAGTAATT
>CAJWVX010000134.1 GCA_913048175.1 uncultured Flavobacteriales bacterium
TTATTGAACCTGAAATGAAAAACACTTCAATTCTTTATAAACCTATGGGTAAAGTAGCAGAAATTATTATTCCTGGACTAAAGAGTATTAACCTAGATAGAATAGTAAACAATTCAATTATGGAAGAAGCCTCCTCAAGAATTGAGGCTGCTGCTGACAATATAGAATAACTATAAAATACTAGATTAATCTAGAATATCTAGTTTTGTTTTGACGTTATTTATAAGGCCTTAACTTATAAATTTGAATTCTGGAAAAGAAGAAGTATTAGAATGAATTTAAGAAATTGCTTGTAGACCTATTAAGTTAAAGTTGAACAGCTAAAGAGCTGCCTATGAATATCCGTCTCAAATTTACTAGATAGTCCACTATCGTTCCAGATAAATATGAGTCTGCTTCCAAAATAACATCTCTAGCGCTATATATTTTCTATTTCATTTAAATGAAATAGAAAACTTGTGTTTGCATAGTTACCTGCAATATCAGTTTTAGGAGTAGTTAAAACAGTTCTTCCATTTTGTGTTGCACCAATTTCAAAAGAAGAAAAAGAGACAGAAGTTGTGAGCCCATTGTTTCATTATTTTTGAAAAGGAGTATAAAAATTAACTCCTTAAGATTGAAACAACCTGGCTAAGCAACAGATTATATTTGGAGATAAGACATTTCACCTATTATTAATTGGTATTTAATACTTTCTTTTCTGAATTAAAAAATCACTACATTTAGCTTCTAATGAAGTATTTGCTAATTTTATTTTTTACTCTACCACTACTCTTTTGCTCTCCAAAGGGTCCTGTAACCTATAAAAGCTCTTTTGTTGGTCAATCTAAAGCCTATTTAATCAGCTCAAAGGGTCTTGCTAAAACAGTTAAAATTTTCGATAATTCAGAAGCTCATATATACATTGAGAAAGAAGAGTATTATGGAAAAGAAACCTATTCGGCCGATAATGTAATGATGATTCCTAAAAGGATAAACATTACCGAACACATCTATTACATTAATAAAAAAGGTATTGTTTATAAATACCAGGTCTGGGAAAAAAAAGTTAAACCAAACTAATCTTCTTAACACAAATATTGCATAATCTGAAATGATATTAAAAATAAATTAATCTAATGTTTAAACATTAGATGTATATACATACATTTACAATATAATCTAAAACTAAAAATGATGAAAAAGAGAATTTTATTACTTAGTGCTATAGCTTTAATGGCATTTAGCAACACACTATCTGCTAAACACAATCATAGTGATCTAAAAATAAACACTAAAGTTAGTGGTGTTGAATGGATTGGAAAAAAAGTAACTGGACAACATTCTGGAGGTATTACAATTAAGGAAGGAACGCTAAATTTACATGATGGAAATCTTTCAGGCGGAACAATTGTTATGGATATGTCTAGCATTACTTGTACGGACTTAAAACCGGAAGAAGGGGCTACAAAATTAGTTGGGCATTTAAACTCTCCTGACTTTTTTGATGTTGCCAATCACTCTACTGCTACTTTAAAAATTATTGGAGCAAAAAAAACAGAAGGAAAAAAACATATGGTTTCCGGAACCTTAACTATAAAAGGAATTACTAAACCTATTACATTCGAAGCAAATGTTGAAATGAAAGATGGAAAGCTAGGTGCTTTTGCTGAAGTAAAAGTTGATAGAACACTATACAATATTAAATATGGATCTGGAAAATTTTTTGAAGGGCTTGGCGACAAAATGATTAAAGATGAGTTTATTATTAAATTTAAAATTGCTGCTGAATAAGTTTCAATTCAGACGAATAAAAAACCTCGCATATTGCGAGGTTTTTTTATGCAGTAATTTTAAATCTATTCCTTAATAATCTTCTTAGTAATCACTTCTCCATTACTTTCTAATCGCAAGAAATAAAGACCTTTAGGAGCATCTAAATCAATATTGATTGATTAGTTGATGTATAGTTTTTAGTTAGTACAACTTGACCTAAAGCATTAGTCAAACTTAAATTAAGATTAGATTTTGTTTCTCCTAAATCAATAGTAATAGAACCAGTTGTTGGGTTTGGGTAAAGGGATAAGTTTGTTAGATTTATTTCTTCAACACCTGTTGCGATAGAACAAGGGTTACCGCAATTGGTACTAAACGATGTTTGTGCATCAATATTAGTCCAATTAGTTGTAGAGTAGGTAATATCATCAACTTCTATGCAGGTTAAATTTGGATTGTTACTTGACTCAAAATAATTGCAGTTTAAATTGTTTCCATTTTTCACATTCAGACAGGTTAATTGGCTATCATTACAATACAAAAGAGTCAAAGCAGTATTCTGTGTTACATCTAAACTTGTTAATTGATTATCAAGACAAAGCAATTGAGTTAAAGCAGTATTCTGTGTTACAACTAAACTTGTTAATTGATTGGAACGACACTCCAAACAACTTAATGCAGTATTCTGTGTTAAATCCAAACTTGTTAATTGATTGTAAGAACAATCCAAAACAGTTAAAGCAGTAAAATCTTCTATTCCTGTTAAATCACCAATGTTTTTATTAAATACATTCAAATTAGTAACTGTATCTATATTATTAGTAAGAACAATGCCATCAATAAATCCTGTATCATATCCCAAATCAATTAATGCCTGTTCAAAGTTAGCATCAGGTATTGCAGTAGTTTGAGCATTGATATTAATCGCTGTGATTAAGCATAACGCCAAAAGTAAATTCTTCATAATTATTTTTTATAAAGGTAAGGATTAAAAAAATTATGAATCTATCCAGTTTATACTATTTTGTGGAGGCTCCGAGTGAGATTATTCGTGAATTTGAACAACAAATTCAAAAAATTTCTTTTTTATGTCTCTATTTTGAAGGCTATTTTTTAATAATCTTATGAACTGTTGATCCCTCTTCATTTTTAAAGTTCAAAAAATATATTCCTTGTGAAAAGCGACTAATATCAATAACGCTCTCTTTACTCTTTATCTCTTCTTGATAAACAGTTTTTCCTAACAAATCTATAATTTCAATTGAAGCTTCTGTTATTTTATATCCCCAAAAATTAATTAAAACTTTACCTGATGTAGGATTTGGATAAATATTAATCCTTTCACTTTTAACACTGGTATTATTCACCTCTGTTGATAAATAGTTATAACAAGCTGAAGTATCTGTACAGCCATTAACACTTATTAACACCGCATAATTTCCATTTACTGCTGGAGTGTAGCTTTGATTTGTCTCCCCATTTATAGAATCATTATCACAATCTATCCATTGGTATATTGCTCCGTTTTCATTTGATGAAATTGACATCCCTATGAGTGACACCGAAGTATCAATAGAATTAACAATTACTGTTATAGAGTCTTCTGCTCCACTTCCACAACTATTTATGGCCGCAACACCTACAATTCCAGAATTTGTTCCAAAATCAACTGTGATAGAATCTGTTCCAGATCCACTTGTTATTATTGCGCCTATTGGTAGAGTCCAGGTATAACCTGTAGCCCCAAAAACAGGGTTAACACTATAAGCAACTCCAGTAGCATTTTCGCAAACTATGGCAGTCCCTGTAATAGGTCCAGCCAGACTTGGAACAGCATTCAAATCTACATCAATAGTAATAGAGTCTTTAGCAGTACAACCACTAATTGTATCTGTTAACATAGCCCCGTAAATAATTGTAGAGGATGGACATGCGTTAGGATTTTGAATGTTGGCACTATTTAGTCCAGCAGATGGTGTCCATAAATAATTATATGAATAATATTCGCTATAACTAATGTTTATAGTTGCATCTAAAACTATATTATCAGAGAAAAAATCCATATCAATCGACTGTATCGTAATGGAGTCAATTGGCAAATAAGATGTTAAATCTAATCCTATTGTATCACATTGAGCAAAAGCTATTGTTGTTCCATTTACGATAACATCATAGGCAGACCAAGCATCACATAACCCAGAAGTAGAGGCATCCAATGTTATTCCAGTGACTGCTACTCCTGCAGGCACACAAGGAAAGGTCGTCCATTTAATGCTTGTCACATCATCACCTCCTGAAGCAGTTTCAGTTTCACTACAAATATTTGCAGGAGCGTTTAAAAGTATTACATCCAAATCTATACATACGCCAGGACAAATCAATGTATCGGTTGCAATAACATCAATAACTAGATTATTCACAACCACCGTGACTGAATCATTACAAACATCTATTCCATCTGTATATGTTACCTCATAAGATATTGAGGTCATTGGACTTACCGTTTGGCTATTACCATTATTGGTCCCAGGAATATTTGACCAATCATACCAATAGGAACAGCCACTTGGTGATATCACAACATTATCAATTCCCCAATGGTCATTTGTTGAAGCCGTTGCATCGGGCTGATCCCATCGAAAAATAGTATTAGTTGTCCATGCTGCAGCAGGGAGTGTAAAACAATAATTAGCCCAACCATATATTGGGTTAGTTCCTGAAGTATAAAGAGGTATTGGATTAAAATAATTAATCGTAGTCCAATTTAATCCTGCATCAACAGAGTACTGAAAGAAAACACCTTCATCTGCTTCATCTGGATCTTCACAACTACTAAGATTTCCAGCCTCATCACCTGCAAAGTCTAAATCAAAACATATTTGACCACCACAAGACATGTCAAATGAATTTGTTGTCAATGTTCTTGGCAAAGGTACATTGCCAAACCAGGCAGATGGAGTCCCGTCCAAAGATGGCCCACATGGGTCTGTATATAGCAACGTAGTTGTAGAGGTCCATCCAACTCCAATAACCCCTGTATTAAAGTTAGTAGTCTGTGCTGAATCTCCTAAAAACCCTAAAGCTGAAATATCAACACTATCTCCGCATGTAACCACTATAGAGTCCGGTAAAATACCGACAGTGCATTGGGCTCCTACATTCGTAGAGGTCATTAAAATGGTAATACAAACAATAAATAAATTAAAATAAATTTTCATAATAGTATGAGTAAGAGTTATTGGTGTCTTTTTATTGAAATATTTCTAAATTTGAAATCGGTCAAACTACTTTTTGACATTCCAGGAACCAATTCAATAAACTGAGAAAATATATATCTTTCTTTAAACTCTTTCGAAGAGCAATCCCCCTCAATCGTTTGATAAGGTTCCAATGTTATTCTTTTAGTTTTCTCTTGAGAAGCAACGCTGTTGCAGTTACTACAAATGTTATTCACCCACCTTTCTTCACCCCATGAAAATGTTACTTTATCGCTAGAAGCATTTATAAATCTAAAGAGAACTAAAATTTGATTATTAACCTTGTTAGTATTACAAGGCGCATATTTATATTCAACATCAACACCTTCATATTTTAAAAATGCTGTCCAGTTTTTATTTGGTTTAATTTGCCCAAAGCCAAACTGAACAATAACAGATAACAAAAGTATTAGAGTTGTTTTTTTCATCAAGTTTTTTTTAATAATTCTTTAAGACAGTCTTCTGCCTATTTTTAAACAAGGTACTAAGTTATATAAAAAAAAGCCCAACACTTTGTGTTGGGCTTTTTTGTTGAGGTTCCGATCAGATTCGAACTGATGTAGATGCTTTTGCAGAGCACTGCCTAGCCACTCGGCCACGGAACCCTTTTTATTAGGTTTGCAAATCTAATAATAATTTTAATACTTTTATTGAAAATTTACAGTATGATTATTGATTTAAGAAGCGATACGGTTACTTTGCCTACTCCAGAAATGAAAGAGGCCATGTTTAACGCCAAAGTTGGAGATGATGTTTTTCAAGATGATGAAGCAGTAAATGAACTAGAAGCTTTAAGTGCTGAAATGTTTGGAAAGGAAGCTTCAATCTTCTGTCCTTCAGGTACAATGACCAACCAAATAGGAATAAAAATACACGCCAATTCTCCCGGAGAATTGATTTGCGATGAGCTTTCTCATG
Source organism: uncultured Flavobacteriales bacterium (assembly GCA_913048175.1). Taxonomy (GTDB): domain Bacteria; phylum Bacteroidota; class Bacteroidia; order Flavobacteriales_E; family Vicingaceae. The sequence goes on from CAJWVX010000134.1 coordinate 5,931, forward strand.
TATATAAATATGAAGGTGGAGGAATTGGTTTTAACTCAGGTTTAGCCACAAAATTAATTAAAGGAACTGCCGGACAAATTACTGCTGCGCAAATTGAAGCAGCAATAAATCCGGATGACATTCACTTTCCAGAATCTCAACTAGTGAGTTTAGAAAATACTTGCAATAAAGGTGGTGGTACTTTTTACGAGTTAGATGAGCTTAAAAAAATTAGAACTCTTTGTACGGAAAAAGGACTAAAACTTCATTTAGATGGAGCTAGGCTTTTTAATGCGCTCGTTGAAGCAGATTATTCAGCTAAAGATATAGGAGCTCAATTTGATACTATTTCTATTTGTCTTTCCAAAGGTTTAGGAGCGCCTGTTGGCTCTCTTTTACTCGGAACTAAAACCGACATTAAAAAAGCTAGAAGAATTAGAAAATTATTTGGTGGCGGAATGCGCCAAGCAGGATATCTTGCAGCTGCAGGAACTTATGCTTTAAAAAACAATATAGAAAGATTAAAAGAAGATCATAAAAGAGCCAAATACTTAGGTGCTGCGTTAAATGGATTATCTTATGTAAAAACCGTTTTACCAGTAATCACTAACATTGTTATTTTTGAAGTGGTGCAGAATATTGATTTTAATGTTCTCATTCAAAAGTTAGCAGAACAAAACATTAAAGTAGTGCCTTTCGGACCTCAACAGATTCGCTTAGTTACTCATCTTAACTTTACAGATGAGATGTTAGAAGAAACGATAAAATCACTTAAAAGTTTAAGTTAAAAGCTCATTTCATAAAGTTACTTTTGCACTATGATACAAATTAACGACACGGTAGTTTCCGAAATCCTTTTAGAAAAAAAATTCGTTTGTAATTTAGACAAATGTATGGGAGCCTGCTGTATCGAAGGAGATGCTGGAGCCCCTTTAGAAATAGATGAGTTAGAAAAATTAGAAAACGTTTTGCCTCATGTAAAAGAATACCTTTCTGAAAAAAACATAGCTGCTCTTGAAAAAGATTTGTATACTGTAGATAGCGATGGCGAATTTGTAACCCAACTAGTTGACGGAAAAGAATGTGCTTTTGTTTTTTATGATCAAAAAGGAATTACAAAATGTTCTATTGAACAGGCTCACTTAGATGGAAAAACCGACTTTAAAAAGCCTATTTCATGCCATTTATTTCCTGTTAGACTAAACACTTACGATAGTTTTATTGCTGTAAATTATGCGCATTGGGACATTTGTGACGATGCTTGTTCATTTGGAGAACAGTTAGGTGTCAAGACTTATCAATTTTTAAAAGAACCATTAATCAGAAGGTTTGGTCAAGAATGGTTTGAAGAATTAGAATTAGTAGACAAGCATCTTAATGAGCAAAAAAATATTCAACCTTAAAGGTTAATAAATCAAATCTCCAAAAAAATAATATACCTTTGTTCTTGAATTTGGCTTTGAAGCATTTTTATGTTTCAATTAAAAGGGAATCTGGTGAAATACCAGAGCTGTACCCGCAACTGTAAGCTTTAAACGTTTTTACAATATACCACTGACAAGTGTTGGGAAGGTGTAAAAATAAGGAGCAAGTCAGGATACCTCCCTCATTCTTTAATATTATATTATAAACTTTCGGGAATAAAAGAGAACACTTTATTCCTCCATTAAACTAAAAAATGGAGAGGCAAAAAGAAGCGATTAAAAAATCTGAAACGCACGTTGTAAAATGTGTATTTCCAAACACAACAAATCATTACGATACTCTATTTGGAGGCACTGCCCTTTTATGGATGGATGAAGTTGCATTTATAACTGCAAGTAGATTTAGTAGGCAAAAAATGGTAACAGTATCTTCAGACAAAGTTGATTTTAAAAAACCTATCCCATCTGGAACCTTTGCTGAACTTGTTGGTAAAGTAACAATGGTTGGTAGCTCTAGCTTAAAAGTAAAAGTGGAAATATTTGTTGAGCAAATGGATAAAGATCACAGAGAACTAGCTGTTGTAGGAGAGTTTACAATGGTTGCAATCAACGATAATAAACAAGCTGAAGCGATCAAATTGGAGTGAAAACTTGCTAGAATATAGGTAAAATAATTCAATCGACAAGTTGTCACATTCTATCGTTGAACAATTTATAACCTTCTACAGGTAAAATCTCTATACTATCAAAAGGTTTAGCAATTTATCATTTTTTATCCACATTTTTCTGAAGCTTTTGAGTGTTAAAAACTTCAATTAATTGTTAATTAAATTCTATTGCTACACCGGAAAAAATTTACAATTTTTGTAGACCGATTTGTTTCCTATTGGAAATTTATAGAGATTAAAATAAAACAAAAAAGCGTTAAAACGCTTAGTATGAGTAATAAAACTGAGTTAAACTAAAAAGGTAAAAGAAGATGGAAGAAACAACAAAAACAAAACAAGAATTAGATATAGAAGCGGTTTTACCGGCCAACACAGTAATTGCAAATGAAGAACCTATTTTAGTTGACAACCCAAATCGGTTTGTTTTGTTCCCTATCGAGCATGATGATATTTGGCAAATGTACAAGGATCAACAAGCAAGTATTTGGACTGCTGAAGAAATTGACCTTTCGCAAGATATGGCTGATTGGGTAAAGCTTTCTGAAGATGAGCGTTACTTCGTAAAACATGTGTTAGCATTTTTTGCTGCTAGTGATGGAATCGTTAACGAAAACTTAGCTGAAAACTTTTTAAGTGAAGTTCAATATACAGAAGCGAAATTCTTTTACGGATTTCAAATCATGATGGAAAATGTTCACTCAGAAACATATTCTTTATTAATTGATACTTACATCAAAGATCCAAAAGAAAAAGATTATTTATTTAATGCTATCGAAACTTTTCCTCCGGTAAGAAAAAAAGCTGATTGGGCAATGAGATGGATTGATAACGGAAGTTATGCAGAGCGTTTAGTTGCTTTTGCTGCTGTTGAAGGAATTTTCTTTTCAGGAAGTTTCTGTTCTATTTTCTGGTTAAAGAAAAGAGGTTTAATGCCTGGTTTAACTTTCTCTAACGAGTTAATATCAAGAGATGAAGGAATGCACATGGACTTTGCTTGCCTGCTGTATAACAACCACTTAGTAAATAAATTATCTAAAGAAAAGGTTACGGGAATTATTACTGATGCAGTAAAAATTGAAGCAGAATTTGTTACAGAATCATTACCAGTTAGATTAATTGGAATGAATGCTGATTTAATGAACCAATATATCGAGTTTGTTGCTGATAGATTATTAGTTCAATTAGGATGTGATAAAGTATACAATACAACAAATCCTTTCGACTTTATGGACATGATTTCTTTACAAGGAAAAACTAATTTCTTTGAAAAAAGAGTTGCTGAATACCAAAAAGCTGGAGTATCTAACAGTACTAAAGATTTAAACGAAGGATTTAGTTTAGACGAAGATTTTTAGAAAAAGAAAGAAGATCGCTTCGCTTTAAGAAGTTAGAAAATAGACTTTGAGTTGTATAGACTTTAAGCCTTAACCAAATAACCTGAAGATATAATGTTTGTACAAAAAAGAGACGGAAGAAAAGAACCAGTTCAGTTTGATAAAATTACTGCACGAATTAAAAAAATGTGTTGGGAATTAAATGACCTTGTTGACCCTA
>CAJWVX010000135.1 GCA_913048175.1 uncultured Flavobacteriales bacterium
AAACAATGGTTTCTAATCCATCAAAAAGCATAGACTGTCTTAACACGTCTAACTCAATACTTAATGGGTTTTTAATTCTTACTAAAGAATCCGCTGTTTCTTTGTAATAATCAGATTTAGTTAATGAATTAGATAACATTTCGTTAAACCCATTAGACACTAATAAATCAGAAATAATATTAGTTACTTTTTCTTTTTCTGGCTTTGTTCTGTATGATAAAGAAGACTTTAAAACATCTGGTAAAACAATGTTGTTGTAACCATATATTCTTAACACTTCTTCTATTACATCAATCTCTCTTTGTACATCCACTTTAAATGGTGGTACAGAAAGTTTTAATTCCTCTCCATTTTCTGAAACTATCTCTATTTCTAAATCCGTTAAAATCTTTTTAATTACATCCCTATCTATTGCCTGACCAATTAAACGATCACAATTAGCATAAGAAAAATCAATTTCAAAGTTTTTGATCTCTGTTGGATAGATATCTACTATTTCTGAAGAAACAGATCCTCCTGCAACTTCCTTAATTAAGTTAGCTGCACGTTTTAATGCATAAATAGTAATTCTTGGATCTGCACCTCTTTCAAATCGGAAAGAAGCATCGGTATTTAAGCCATGTCTTTTTGCTGATTTACGAACCGAAACTGCATTGAAATAAGCACTTTCTAAAAAGATACTTGTTGTAGTCTTAGAAACTCCAGATTCGGCTCCTCCGAAAACTCCTGCAATACACATTTCGTTTTCTGCATTACAAATCATCAAATCATCTGCTGATAATTCTCTTTCCGTATCATCAAGCGTAGTAAACTTCGTTTTATCAGCTACTGTTTTTACAATAACTTTATTCCCTGCAATTTTTACAGCATCAAAAGCGTGTAATGGCTGACCAGTTTCATGTAACACAAAGTTGGTAACATCAACAACATTGTTAATTGGCGTTAATCCAATACTTAACAATCTATTTTTTAACCAATCTGGCGAATCTTTAATTTCTATCCCACTTATTGTAACTCCTGAATAACGAGGACACAATTCAGAATTCTCAACCTCAACAGTTATATTTAAATCTGTATTGTCAACTTTAAAATCAGCTACTGATGGCTTTACTAAGTTAATTTCTTGTGTTTGCCCCAATACTGCAACTAAGTCTCTAGCCACACCAATATGTCCAGTAGCATCTGCTCTATTAGGTGTTAATCCAATCTCTAATTCGTAATCATCTTCAATATTAAAATGAACTTTAGCTGGAGTTCCAACTGCTGTAGCAGGATCCAAAACCATAATTCCATCATGCCCTACACCCAAACCAATTTCATCTTCAGCACAAATCATCCCTTCAGATAATTGTCCTCTAATTTTAGATTTTTTAATCTTAAAACTATCATCTCCAGAGTAAAGCGTTGTTCCAATTGTTGCCACAACAACCTTTTGTCCCACTTCCAGGTTTGTTGCTCCACAAACAATATTCAACGCTTCTTCGCCTCCAACATTTATAGTAGTACAATTTAACTTATCTGCATCTGGATGCTTTTCCTTAGTCAGCACTTCTCCAATAACTAATCCTTCTAAACCACCTTTAATGGTTTGGATCTTCTGCATTCCATCAATCTCTAATCCGCTATCAGTTAAAATATCTGATATTTTTTCTGGATCAATATCAGTATCAATATAGTTCTTCAACCAGTTGTAAGAAATTTTCATGCACCTTTTTTTATTGTAAATTGTGCGACAAAAGTACTTAAATTTGAAGGTGATTGAAATAAAACAACCTACTATATAGCCAACACTTTAGAAGTGTTGGCTATTAGAAATTAAGAATGACAAGTCCATAAAATAAACGGAATCATTCTCTATTGTTTAATTAGTTTACCCGTGAAAGTAGCCAGAGTACCTTTCAAACAAACAGTATAGACTCCAGGAGAAATTTCTGACAAATCTAAACTTAAAGAATTCAGGCCTTTTTTAAGACCTATAAAGGAACTATATACTTCCTGCCCCATTTGATTGAACACAACCAAAGAATAATTTGTCTTAAATTGTGATTCGACACTCAAAATGGTCTTTGTTAGTGCTGGGTTTGGATATATATTTATCAACCCAAACTCTTCAGGTTCTGGTTCTGTAGAACTAAAGACAATATTTGTTTTTATCGGAGACTCAAAATCAAATTTAATTTCTGCTTGATTTATAATTAGTTCTTCATTACCTATAGAACTTAAAGGTTTGATCTTATACTCTATAAACCCATGACTCAAAGCTTCATTCTGATTACTATCTGGTAAACAAATATCTTTAAAACTCCAAACTATACTATTTCCATCTCTAACATAATGTGTCTCATGAGATAATTGAGTTATCTTTAAAGTATTTAAATCTAAATTATAGGGAATGATATTAGAAACTTCCACATGTTGAGCATAATAAGTACCAACATTTTGAAATCTAATTTTATAGGTTAGAGTTTGTTCCTTTTCTATGTAATGATATTCTCCTTCGCCTCTTGGTGTTACCAAAATATCGTTAGGATCAATTGCACCAACAACCTCTTCTTTTAAACTGGTGATATTGTCTGAAGGATTTAATTCATTTTCGTTTTCATTAATTGAAGCTGAAATTGTTACACTATCTCCAACAGTCAAATCTACTGAAGCACTATCAATAATCGTAATTAAACCTCCCCCTCCTGATAGTGTTTGAGGTATACTCCAATATGTTGTTGTATTATATATACTATCCCATTGAGGTGAAGCACTTAAAGGAATAAGATCTGAAGGCCATTCCACTTCAATAAGGTCATCTTTAGAAGTTTCTGTAGCAACATTATTGTAGGTTAAAACAACATTGTTTCTAAATCCTTTACGCTGCGCTGTTGAGGCAATTGTAACAGTAAGATCAACGCCCGATTGAAATGCTTGATTTGCAAAATCATTATCACTAACGGTTTGAGAATTAGAACTAATCGTGACACTTTGAGAAGCATCGCAATTTTGAATCCAATAGTTACCTAAAGTTTGAGTAACAGTATAGCTGCCATTTTCTAAACGTATTGAATATGCTCCATTTATATCCGTAACTGTAGTTCTTGAACCTGGGGAAATATGTATAGGAACCCCAGATATACCAAGCTCTGTAGAATCATTTATACAATCTCCATTAACATCATTATAAACTACACCTGAAACTAGTGAAGCGTCATCTTCTAAAATTACCAAATATTGATTGGTGGTATCTCCTGTTTGATATTGTATATATCCTGAAGGCCATTTTATTTCAATACTATCTATTGAATTATTGTCTCCAAAACCATAATGAAGGTTTAGGCTATTTTGACCGCCAAAACCTGATTGAGAGTTCACCTCTCTAGTTTGCCAATAATTGTTACACTTCACTCGAACTCTTGCACCAATTGCAGATAAATTTGAATTTGTTCCTACCAGTTTTATAGCAAGCCAATTATTATCATTCCCGTTATTAGTGAAAAATCTATCTTTTTCTCCTGAATGTGTAGACATAAATAAATCCATATCCCCATCACGATCATAATCCGACCAACATGTTCCATAAGAATTTGATATTACTGAACTAACTACTTCATTATCATTCCTTGAAAAATTACCCGTTCCATCATTTATATATAAAAAATTTAATTGATTCTGACCATTAACAACAAAAAGGTCAAGGTCGCCATCATTATCTACATCAACCCAATTACAACCATGAGAAGAACCTTTATCAGTTACAATACTTCCTGAAGTAACTTTCGTAAAAGTTTCGTCTCCGTTATTCTTGTATAATAAATTTACATCATTAGAAGGTGTTGCTAAAAACAAATCAAGATAACCGTCATTATCATAATCTCCCCAACAGCTTGCTACACAATTAACACTATCATTAACAATGTTACCTGTAAGTACTTTTTCAAATTGACCGTTACCTAAGTTCTTATACAAATTGTTGTTATCAAGATTTCCATTAGGAACAAACAAATCAAGAAGACCATCATTGTTATAATCTGCCCAGGTAGCACCTATTGATATACCAGCATCCAAAGTCATTGGTTGATCTGTTATTTGAGTAAATGTACCATTGCCGTTACCTTTAAACAATTGATTAAAATTAACGGTCATGAAGTCACACACAAATAAATCTAAGTTTCCATCATTATCATAATCAGCCCATGTTGCCCCATGGTGATAACCAGATAAATTGACACTTGGGTCTGAACTTATTTTGGTAAAGGTTTCATCTGCGTTATTTAAATATAAATCACTTTTAGAACCTAAATTAACTGCAACAAAACAATCCCTATCATTGTCATTATCTATATCAGCCCAAGAAGACACTATACTACCTCCTGTTTCAGTTACAATATTGCCTGAAGTAATTTCAGTAAATGTGCCATTCGTGTTATTTTTAAACAATTTATTTGCTGTAGAAGTTGTATAATCGGTTATGTAAATATCATCATAACCATCCCCATTGAAATCAACCCAACTTGCAGACCAAGAGTTATTCAAATCCTGAACAATGTCAACATCTGTTATTTCTGTAAATAATAAAGTGGAAGCGACAGTTGAGGTTAGGCATCCACAAGAGGTTGCGTCCATCCATACACCGTCCCCCCATGATGGAGCAGTACCGACCTCTGTAAGGACTCCAGTTGTAATATCAACACTGAACATGTTATGAAGTCGTGACATAATGTAAATTTCTCCTGAAGTTTTTCTAAACATAGCAGCATGACTAGCATCTCCGTTTCCTCCAATATAAGTAACGGTTCCGTTAGTAGGGTCAATAGATACCAAACCATCTAATCCCGCAAAACTATATCCATAGAGAAGGTTATTGTCAGGATTAAAGATCAAATCTCTTACTTGAATAGATTGTGAGAGAATAATTTGTGTTGAGGTTAAAGCATCAACATCTATTTTATAAAAATTCGTTGTTGAATTTCCATTTTTTTGAATGTACAAATAGCCTTCACTTGAAAACGATCCGGCAGCGTGATGTGTTGATGAATTTGTAGTTACACCATCACCAGTCAAATACCCCGCAAAGACAAAATTACCACCTGCATCCATTATCCATAGCTGGTTTCTGGTATTTGAATTATATCTAATTGTATAAACCAAACTATCACTAGGGTTCAGCGCTATTCCGTCAAAATTAGCTGTAGTAGTTGTATTCAGCGCTGTTCTGGTATTAGGATCTGCCGATATATCTACACTGTAGAAATCCGTACCACCACCCAATACAGACATAATTACAGGATCTTGAGCACAATCAAACCGGCCTCCAGTGGTTCCCAAACCTCTTATTGCCACATTATAAACTGCCTCGTCTAAATCATTACTTGTAACATGAAACCATGCTCGACCAGACCCTGCTGTACTTCGCCCATGAGTTCCGCTTGCTGTAGGTGCGTAAGTAACCGTGAAACTGACACTGTCTCCTGCACTAATTGACGTGCTAGTAGGCTGAACAACAGTAAACTGAGCATCGTAGGCGTTTCCTGTCCCTGTACTTCCACTTCGAATGTCTATATCACCAGATATATCAAGGTCACCTTCCCCTTCATTAACAATCCAAAACGTATTGGTCTTACTTCCTGAGTTCATTTGATGAGCACCAAACGACTGACCTGTCTCTAAAGCATGAGTAGTTGCGCCATCTATAATTTCAATTCCATTTCCTCGTATTACTATTTCTGGTATTCCCGGTAAAGTCATTAAACCACAACTTGCTCCATCATACAAATTACTCTGTAAATTATATGAAGGATCAGCACTAGCGACCTCTTGCGAGCCATCAGTAAGATTCCATTTGTACATTACTCCAGTTGTTGCCTGGGCGTATATCGCACCATCACTACTTGCATATACAGCATTCTGGTTTAGAGCACCGTTATTACCAATAAGAATAACCGTTCCTGTGCCAGGATCTATACTTATTAAGCCAATAGTTCCTGCTGTACTTACTGCATAGAACAATTCATTCCCTGAATGGTAGGCCATATCCTTGAAATTACACGAACTACTTAAAGTTATAAGGGTTGAGCTTAATCCATGTACATCAATTTTCTGGAGAAGTGCATTGTTCCCATCTCGTTTAGCATACAAATATCCATCTGCTGCAAAATCTCCTGCTGTATGACTCCCAGCAGTTCCTACCCCTGCTACAACACCCTTAAACTGTCTTACTCCATCATCAGCAACTACCCAAAGTTGGTTTCTAGCAGAAGCCTGGTCTCTTCTCATTCCATATATAAAGCCATCATCAGGATTGATACCAACACCATCTAGCATTACATTTTGTGTAGTATTTAAGGTTGTTAATGGTAAGGATAAATCATTATAATCAACACTGTACCAATCTGTTGGGTTAGCATTTGCCAGTACCATTGCTCCCGATGCACAATCAAAAGCATCTCCAGCTATCCCTGTTCCGTGTATATCAAAATCGTAATTCCCATCAGGGTCATCTGAAGGAATTCTCAAATACGCAGCTTTGTTTCCTGCGTTGTCATTTCTACCTGCCCAAACTGCGGCTGTTGGCGCAAATGTGACGGAAAAAGTTACACTACTACCTGAGGCTACCGTTGTTGAAATCGGTTGTATCACAGTGTAATGCGTATCGTAAGCATTTCCATTTCCTCCTCTAGATTTGATATCAATAGTACCTATGTTTAATACTCCTGGACCACTATTTGAAATCTCATAAGTCTGTGTTTTTGTCCCTGAGCTGGCTGTTTGCGTTCCAAAAGAGGTTCCATCTTCTGTTCTTGGAGTTAAATCATTGTGTGCAATGGAAATGCCTGAAAGACCTTTTAAACTAATTTCTGGCTGAGGACCCGTTCCTTCTCCAGTTACATTAAAGTTGTAAGGGTTTTCATTGCTGTCGTCATTTGGTATTACTATAGATGAAGTCTGAGTTCCTGTTGATGAAGGGTCAAAAGTAATTGTGAATGTTTCGCTTGCTCCTTCAGCAATTGTTGATGAGCTTGGTTGTGTTAAAGTAAATTGAGCATCAGAAGAGGTTATAGCTCCTGAGATACTTAAATCATCATTCCCTGAATTAAGGATAGTGAAGGTATTTGTTACTGAACCTGATGCAGCAGCTACATCTCCAAAGTCAGTGTCGTCTGTTGCGTTTGGCGTTACATCTCCATCGGATATTGTAATGCTGTTCCCTTGAATATCAATTTCTGGTGCAGTTCCACCACAATTAGATGCGTTATTGTGAAGCGTACCATTATTAAATAATGATCCTGTAAAACCAGTTGTTGGTGTTTTCCAATAATGCCCTCCCGCATCTATAGTAACCGATCCAAATATTGATGTGGAACCACAAACTACCACATGCCCTTGGTTACGAACTGTGATAGAACCAAAGTAAGTTCCATTTCCTATGATAAGCAAAACTTGATTTGCTGTAATAACCCGAGAAACTTGTGGAACCCAACTTATACCGGATACATCCACAATAATTGTTGCAGTTGGCGGCTGTGCAAAAAGTTTAAAAGACGACAAAAATAGAAATGAAGTCATAAGAATTACTAAAGATCTTTTTTTAATATTTGAATATCTGTTTTTGTATATTGTTTCCATTGGTATAATATTTTAAATTTAACTTCTGCCGCCAATTTGTAAACCAAAAAAATTAAAACACTGAAAATCAGAATTTTAAATATTTAAATAATATTTAAAGAATGGTTGAAAATGGTTTTTTGGGAATTATATTCCAAAAAAGAGAATTATATATCCTATAATTTCATCTCTTTTAGTGTTTAGATACTGTTGATAAATAATCGCTTTCAGAATTACATATAGCAAATAAGGATTATTAAAAAACCCAATAAGTAATGAAATTTCAGTGGAAAATAATTATTTAAATTAAAAATTATTGCAGAAACTCTACTAAATTATCCCTTACAATATAATCGTAATATTGTAAGATAAATGACAAAAGCACTTAAATTTTAAGGTGATTGAAACAATTAAACCACAATATGGTTAACCTTATATAAACTAAAATTTAAATTATGACACGTTACTTTTTATTTATTGCAATAACATTAATAACCCTTGTTTCTTGTGGACAACAAACTGAGAAAACAAAAACTATCTATAATTTTAAATTATCAGACAAAGAGTGGCAAGAAAAACTATCCCCTACACAATATCGTGTACTCAGAAAAAGCGGAACTGAACAAGCTTTTACAGGCAAACTTTGGGATAATAAAGAACAAGGAACTTATACTTGTGCTGGCTGTAATCAAGAATTATTTTTATCAGACACCAAATTTAAATCTGGTACAGGGTGGCCAAGTTTCTACAACTTTATTAAAAAAGGAATTATCGTTGGAACAGATAATGATTTAGGATATTCTAGAAACGAAGTACATTGTGCTAACTGCGGAGGACATTTAGGTCATGTTTTTGAAGATGGTCCAAAGCCAACAGGATTAAGATACTGTATCAATTCAGCTTCGCTAGAATTTAAAGAGTAATTGATTACTTTTTTCGGGGATCAATAAAAATTCGTCTACCATTTTTATCATAATGGACATTTGGATCAACCCTCTTTTCTCCTTTTTTCTTTTTCTTCTTCTTTTTCTCTTTGTCTTCATGGAAGAAATAACGGATGTCTATCGTAAAATAGTTTCCTGCCAAATCAAAAGTAGCCTCATCAATAAACACTCTATTTCCTTGGTCATTAAACTTTGTATATCCAACAAACTCGGTAAATATTACTTTATTGAAAGATCTATGGAGCGATGCTCCTAAGTATATATAACCACTCTTTTCTGTTCTATATTCCCAACCAACATTAGCCAACAAACTTGGCTGAACCCAATTCGTTCTGTTTACAGCATTAGTAAAATATTCACCCTCAACATACAAAGGTGTTGGATAAATATCAAACGAAACCCCTCCAGCAACATTCATAAATATATTTCTACTCAACTCAACATAAACCAATGCTAAAACAGGTATTTCATAATTTACAATACTAAAATCAGATGTTCCAGAAAAAGAAGAACCCTTATCGGTTATTGTTAAATCAAAATTTCTCTTTAAAAAGTTTAATCCCGTTTCTATTGAAATGTTTTTTGTAAGCCCTTTACGGATTACCATTCCAAAACTCATCCCAAACTTTGGGTCATTAATATATTCAATATTATTTTGATCTACCACTTGCTTTCCTGCATTAAAAAACTCAGTAGGAATAATTGGCTTTAATTGAATACCAAATGTAGTTACTCTTTCTTGTGCTTTGCCTTTAAAAGCAAAGAGTATTAAGAATATATATATAAACAACTTTAACTTCATCAACTACAAAACTAGTGTTTTACAACAATATTGCTCCTCTCCTTTTAATTAAAGGTTCTTTTAAAATGAAAAAAGCCTCGTAAAAATACGAGGCTTTTTGTTTGGTGGGCGATAAGGGATTCGAACCCCTGACCCCCTCGGTGTAAACGAGGTGCTCTGAACCAAC
>CAJWVX010000136.1 GCA_913048175.1 uncultured Flavobacteriales bacterium
TTGTATGATGAATTCATAGAAGCTAAAACAAGGAAATCTAAAAGTGGAAAAGCAAAGAAACGAACATCTGTAAACTCTGTAAAGCTTTTGTTGATCTGTACTCAGATTAACGAAGAGTTAGCTCAGAAACAGAAAATAATTGTTCTAATTCGTTTATTAGAATTTATTTATGCGAATAAAACTCCTTCAGAACAAGAGATGGAGTTTATCACCACAGTATCTGAAACTTTTAATATTCCTTTAGAAGAATTTAATCTATGTCATGATTTTATTGCAAAAAGTGAAATTGACAACTTTGATGTAGAGCATGCGCTAATTATTGATACTAAAAAAGAAAATACTTTAAAAAAAAGTAATCACATCTATTCTGAAGGAGTTACAAATAGCCTTCGAATTATAAAGGTTGAAACTGTAAATATGTTCTTTGTTCGCTATTTTGGTGACACAGAACTCTATTTAAACGGTATCTTACTAAGTAAAAATCGTTCAAGCATCCTTAACCAAGGTTCTTCTATTAGAAGTTCTAAAGTTCAACCTATATACTATTCTGATATTGTAAGTTGCTATTTTGCAGATGATGATTCAGAAAAAATAGTTTTCAATGTAGAAAATCTTACCTATAAGTTTAAAGGTGGTAACACTGGTATGCATCCTTTCAGTTTTTCAGAAGAATCTGGAAGAATGGTTGGTATTATGGGTGCAAGTGGAGCTGGTAAGTCTACTTTATTAAACTTATTGAATGGAGCTTATGTTCCAACTACTGGACAGATCACAATTAATGGTGTAGATATTCACCATGAGCAAGATAAAATTGAAGGTGTTATTGGATATGTTTCTCAAGATGATTTACTAATTGAAGAATTAACTGTATTCCAAAACCTTTTCTATAATGCAAAACTTTGTTTTGCAAAAATGTCTGACACTGAAATAACAAAACGCGTTATTGAAGTCTTAAATAGTATTGGACTTTATGAAGCTCGCGAGCTGAAAGTTGGAAGTCCGATGGAAAAAACCATTAGTGGTGGACAAAGAAAACGTTTAAATATAGCTTTAGAATTAATTAGAGAACCTGCGGTTCTTTTTGTTGATGAGCCAACTTCAGGACTATCTTCAAGAGATTCAGAAAATATTATGGATTTACTTAAAGAGCTTGCTCTAAAGGGTAAACTAGTGTTTGTTGTAATTCATCAACCATCGTCAGACATTTACAAAATGTTTGACAATTTATTGATATTGGATACAGGTGGATTTCCAATATATAATGGAAATCCAGTTGATGCAGTTGTTTATTTCAAAGAATTAGCTAATCACGTAAATAGTGACGAAAGTGAATGTTTAAGCTGTGGTAATGTTAATTCTGAACAAATTTTCGATATTATTGAAGGAAGAGTTGTTGATGAATATGGAGAGCCTACTAAAAACAGGAAGGTAAACCCTACACAATGGTACAAGGTTTACAATGAAAAGGTAGCTCAAGATTTAACTGATTTCAATAAAACGAATGAGGCACTAAAAATTACATCTAATATCCCTAACAAATGGAAGCAATTCAAAGTCTTTATTACAAGGGATGTTCTATCTAAATTAACAAATACGCAATATTTATTAATTAATTTTTTAGAAGCACCTTTCTTAGCTTTTATACTAGCATACTTAATGCGCTATTTTAGCTCAGATTCAACTAATGATGTAGGTTATATTTTTAGAGAAAATGACAACTTCCCTGCATATTTATTTATGGCTGTAATTGTTGCTTTGTTTATTGGATTAACTGTAAGTGCTGAAGAAATTTTTAGAGATCAAAAAATCAGAAAAAGAGAAAAATTCCTTAATCTAAGCAAAGGAGGATATTTAGCCTCTAAAATTAGTGTTATGTTTATCATTTCTGCATTTCAAATGCTTTCTTTCGTAATTGTCGGGAACTTAATACTAGATATTAAAGGGATGTATTTCTCCTATTGGTTGGTATTATTTACAACAGCTTGTTTTGCAAATATGTTGGGATTAAATATATCTGCAAGCTTCAATTCCGCAGTAACAATTTATATATTAATTCCATTCCTTGTTATTCCTCAATTATTATTGAGTGGTGTAATGGTTAAATTTGATAAGTTAAACCCTACTATTACTGTTCAAGAAAGCGTTCCTTTTGTTGGAGAAATAATGACTTCAAGATGGGCATATGAAGCAATTGCTGTTCGTCAATTCAAAGATAATAAATTTGAAAAACAATTTTTTAAATTAGATAAAGCTTTTAAAAGGTTTGACTTTAGAAAAAACTTTTGGTTAGGAAAGCTTACTGCTAAACTAAGTAGTGCTCAAAATAATTTACAAAATAAGCAAAAGAAAGAAGTTGTTATTGAGTGTTTAACTCTATTAAGAAATGAGATTAACAGAGAGCTTAAAAGAAATCCTAATGTTAAATTCAAATTAGTTGAGAGTTTATATATTGATAAAGTTAATGATGATATCTTCAGTGATACTAAATTTTATATCTCTGAGCTAAACAGTTTTTATTTAAAGAAATATAAAAAAGCTTATAATGACAAGGATGCTTTAACAGCTAAATTAAATATTGATGCTGAGGCAAAAGCTAAGTTTATTGAAATGAAAGACAACTATACTAATGATGCTTTATCTGATTATGTTAAAGATAAAAACTCATTGAGTAAGATTTTTGAATTGGATGGGCAACTAATTCAAAAAGCTGATCCAATTTATTTAACTCCCACTAAATTTAGATCTCATTTTTACGCACCCGAAAAAAGAGTGTTTGGTTCTTATTATGATACTTTCTGGGTTAACATAACTATAATTTGGTTAATGTGTATTTTCTTAGCAATTTCTTTATATTTTGACTTGTTAAGAAAAGCTTTAGAAGGAGTAGGAAAACTCTTTGAAAAAAATAAGTACTAATTTACATAACAAAATATCGTTTTTCAACGTAAATAAAGGGTCCTCGTGGCCCTTTTTATGTTTTCAATACAATGATGAGAAAACTCATATTCTTTCTTCCTATTCAACTTCTTTTAGCGAACCTAAAAAGAAACCATTTACTACTAATATTATGGCTTATCCTTTTTGGATTCGTTAGCAAAGGTTTGGCTAGTAAATATGGGATACATCATCTTTTTTTAGCTCCTGAATACCTTAATCATGTTAGTTTTTGGTCTTATGCAATTGTTGGCCTTGCAATTGGGGGATTTGTTATGACCTTTAACATAAGTAGCTATATTATAAATAGTAGAAGGTTTCCTTTTATAGCAGCCTTAAAAAAACCATTTGTAAAATTTTGTATCAACAACTCATTACTTCCCTTCATATTTTTAGTTTATTACATTCTTCAGATAATCCACTATCAAATTGAATATGAAAAATCAAGCTCTTCAGATATTGCTATTTACATTTCTGCACTACTAATTGGTTATAGTATTAGTATAATTTTATCACTCACTTATTTTTCTTCAACTAATAGAAATATATTTAAAATTTTAGGCATAACTCCCCCATCTGATGGAGATAAACCAATGAATACTCTATTTATCAAACAAGAAAGCTTTTATAAAACTGTTAAATCGAAATCTATTTGGAATGTTGAACTCTACCTAAATACACCATTTACCGTAAAACCAGTTCACGATGTTTCTCATTATGATAAGAAAATGCTAAAATCAGTTACTTCCAGGAACCATTTAAATGCTTCTTTTTTTGAACTAGGAATTTTTGCAGCACTTATTATTTTAGGACTTTTTAGTGATAACCCTATTTTTATAATTCCAGCTAGTGCCAGTATTATTTTATTTTTTACCATTGTATTCATTCTTACTAGTGCCTTTTACTCTTGGTTTAAAGGATGGACTACTGTTGCATTTGTTGTGTTATTTTTATTTATAAATCAACTTTCTAAAAGTGATACATTTACTTATGACAGTATGGCTACAGGTTTAAATTATGATACAGAAAAAGTGGAATACTCCGTTAATAAGCTAAATGACATCCGAAACAACATACCTAACTTAATTAATGATAAAAAAAATAGTCTTAAAATACTCGAAAACTGGAAAACAAAAAACGCCAATATTTCTAAACCGAAAATTGTTTTTGTAAATACTAGTGGAGGTGGTTCTAGATCTATGCTCTGGACATTTCACATGTTACAGTCAGCAGACAGCCTAACTGATGGGAAATTATTTAATCAAACCCATCTAATTACTGGTTCTTCTGGAGGCATGATTGGAGCTTCTTATTATAGAGAACTCTACTTACAAAAAAAGAACTTAAAAGTTCCTATTTCTTCTTCATACTATATTGATAATATTTCTAAAGACTTGTTAAATCCTATTGCTTTCAGTATAGCTACAAATGATTTTTTCTTTAGATTAAAAACATATCAAGATGGACAGTATACCTATACAAAAGACAGAGGTTATGAATTTGAAAGACAGTTATTAAAAAATACTGAGTCCCTTTTAGATAAAAGAATTAGAGATTATACTCAACCTGAGTATAATTCAGATATACCAATGATGATTTTATCTCCAACGGTAATTAATGATGCACGAAGAATGTTAATTTCTTCTCAACCCAT
This sequence comes from uncultured Flavobacteriales bacterium, assembly GCA_913048175.1. Classification (GTDB taxonomy): domain Bacteria; phylum Bacteroidota; class Bacteroidia; order Flavobacteriales_E; family Vicingaceae. The sequence continues at coordinate 4,589 of CAJWVX010000136.1, forward strand.
TTCATTTTTAACAAGAACTTCTACTAAGAGCTTAGTTAAAAACCAGCCTATTATAGAGAATTTTGAATTTAGAAAGCTTTTTAAAAATCAAGATGCTGATAATTTAAAGTTTAGTAGTGCTTTAAGAATGAGTGCTACCTTTCCTATTATTATGCCTCGAGTTTCTTTACCCTCAGAACCAAAAATTAATGTAATAGATGCAGGTATGCGTGATAATTTCGGAAAATTATCTAGCTATAAATACATCCATACTTTTAAGGATTGGATAAATGAAAATACAAGTGGTGTAATTATTATTACCTTAAGAGATAAACCGAAAAATTTGGCCATAAAAAAGAAATCTATTGGGAGTCTTACAGAAAACTTCTTAAGTCCAGTAGGAAGTATATTTAGCAACCTTTTTCCTATTCAAGATTACAGTTTAGATGAAATGCTCCATTATTTAGGAAATGATTTTACACAACCGGTTGATGTTATTGATTTTGAGTTAAACAACTCTGAAAACGAAATTTCACTAAGCTGGCACTTAACAACTAAAGAAAAAGAAAAAGTTATTAACTCGATAAACTCAAAAAACAACCAAGAAGCATTAAAAAGATTAAAACTCTTACTGCTTTAGTAGTTTACTAAAGCAGTAAGTTCCTCTTTAAATCTATCTTTAGGCATAAACTGATTTTCCAATTGGTTAATAAAAGGTACTGGAGTATCCATACTTGCAACTCTTTTAATTGGAGCATCTAAATACTCAAAACAATTTTCATTAATCAAAGCACTTAATTCTCCTCCCATTCCGTTAAACATAGTTGCTTCATGTAAGATGACAACCCTAGCTGTTTTTTTAACAGATTCAAAAATTGCCTCTTTATCTAAAGGGACCAAAGTTCTTAAATCAATTAAATCTGCAGAAATATCAGGATTCTCCTCAAGAGCTTCTAATGCCCAATGAACTCCCATTCCGTAAGTAACAATGGTTACATCATTTCCTTCTTTTATTAAACTTGCTTTACCTAGTTCTAATGTATAATAATCATCTGGAATATCTTCTTTCATACTTCTATACAATCCTTTATGCTCAAAAAACATAACTGGATTTGGATCTTCAATACTTGCAGCTAATAAACCTTTAGCATCTGTTGGAAAAGCTGGGTAAACAACTTTTAAACCTGGAACTTGAGTAAACCATGATTCGTTAGATTGTGAGTGAAATGGACCTGCAGCCATTCCTCCACCCGTTGGCATCCTTACAACAACATCTGCATTTTGCCCCCAACGATAATGAGATTTAGCAAAATTATTACAGATTTGTGTCATACCCTCAGAAACAAAATCAGCAAACTGCATTTCTACCATTGCCTTTTGTCCATTAATAGCTAAACCTAAACCAGCTCCTAAAATGGCAGATTCACAAAGTGGTGTATTTCTTACTCTTTCTCTTCCAAATTGAGCAACAAAACCATCTGTAATTTTGAAAACGCCACCGTAATCTCCAATGTCCTGGCCCATCAACACTAAGTCATCATACTTTTCCATACTCTGACGTAAGCCATCAGAAATAGCATCTACCATTCTTTTTTCAGATGTAGCAGCCGTTTTTGGTTTAGTTTCAACTAAATCGAAAGGAGCATATAAATCATTCAATTCAGTAGCTGTATTAGCAACCAAAGCTTCTTCTTCAAAAGCTTTATCCCATTCAGAAACTACTTCAGCTTTTATTTCAGCTTTTAATGTCTCTACAGTTTTTTCATCTATTACTTTTTCATCCAACAAAAACTTTTCATAATTGTTTACAGGATCTTTAGCTCCCCACTCATCCATTAACTCTTGAGGAACATATTTCGTTCCTGAAGCTTCTTCATGTCCTCTCATTCTAAATGATAAACACTCCACTAAAATAGGTCTAGGATTTTTACGAATAGATTCTGCTATCTGACTAATTTTATGGTAAACCTCTAAAACATTATTACCTTCAATTAGTTCTGTTTCTATTCCGTAACCAATTCCTTTATCTACAAAGTTTTTAAAAATAAACTGCTCTCTAGAAGGAGTTGATAAACCGTATCCGTTATTCTCCACCAAAAAGATAACAGGTAATTGCCAAACTGCTGCAGTATTTATTGATTCATGAAAATCACCTTCACTTGCACCACCATCTCCTGTAAATACAAGTGTTACTTTTTCCTTGCCTTTTAATTTATCTCCTAAAGCAATTCCATCAGCCACTCCCATCTGAGGTCCTAAATGAGAAATCATTCCAACAATATTATGTTCTTTAGATCCAAAATGGAAAGAACGATCTCTACCCTTTGTAAAACCATTCATTTTACCTTGAAACTGAGAAAACAAACGATTTAAAGGAATATCCCTTGCAGTAAACACACCTAAATTACGATGCATAGGCAAAATAAATTCATCTTTATTTAAAGCCATTGTAGCTCCAACAGAAATTCCTTCTTGACCAATACCAGAAAACCATTTAGATATTCTTCCTTGACGCAACAAAACCATCATTTTCTCTTCGATTAATCGAGGTTTTAAAATGGCTTTGTATAAGTTAATTAAAACTTCATCAGAGTACTTTCTTCTATTGAATTTTAAAGACATATCATCAATTTTATGATGAACAAAGTTAATCGAATTTGTGTAACTTTGTTATGGTTATTGTTTATTTTATAACAAATACTGGGTTTATATGTTAATAAATTTTTGAGTCACTTAAAATGCAAGAAATTATTGTTTTCTCGATAGCTGCTTTAGCCCTAATTTATTTAGGTATTAAATTTATAGTAAAACCTAAAGATCATAATTGTGAAAAATGTGGTCTTGCAGATAATTTAGAGTCAAAAAAGTCTTAAATCAGATAATTTAATGACTCAATATAAATACCATCTTATATTATTAATCAAAAGATTAGGAATTGCTTTTTTAGCTTTTACTCTTTGCCGAGTTTTATTTTTCAGCTTAAATAGTGTCCACTTTTCTGATGTATCAATTAATTTATTTTTCTATGGAATTAGGTTTGACATTGTAGCTATAGCCTTTATTTATTCTCCATTAGTACTACTTCATTTAATTCCTTTCCCGTTTAAAAATTATAGCTGGTTTAAGAGATTTACAACGATTACTTTTTACACACTTAACACATTAGCCATTGCTACTAATCTGATAGATGTAGCTTATTTTGATTTTACATTAAAAAGAACAACTTCTGATTTTTTTGGTATGGTTGGAACAGGAGATGATTTCTTTAAATTATTACCTCATTACATCATTGACTTTTGGTACAACTATTTGTTTTTTGCTGGACTTCTTGTTCTTTCTTGGTTTTTAAATAAAAAGTTTTGTGTATCAACTAGCTATTTTTATTCTTTTACTAAAAAAGACTATTTGTACCAATCTATCGTTTTCGTCTTATTCTCATCATTAACGATTTTCGGGATGCGTGGAGGTTTTCAGTACAAACCAATTGATATTGTTAATGCTGGTCAATATGCAAAGGCACAAAATATACCGATTGTTTTAAATACTCCTTTTACTATCCTAAAAACAATGTTAGTAGATAATATTGAACCCATTACTTATTTTTCTGATGAAGAAATTGAAACAATCTACACTCCTAAAACCATAATTAAAGGCAATGGAATTCATAAAGGAAAAAATGTTGTTTTAATAATTTTAGAAAGTTTTGCCAAAGAATATGTTGGTGGCTTTAATAATGGAATAGGTTACACTCCTTTTATAGATTCTCTTTTAAATGAAAGCTATGCCTTCACCAATGCTTATGCAAATGGAAGTCGTTCTATTGAAGCTTTACCATGTCTTTTAGCTGGAATCCCTCAATTAATGGCTGAACCTTATGTTTTATCAAATTATGCAGGTAATCAAATTCAAGGGTTTCCTGAAATATTAAAGAACGAAGGGTATAACACCTCTTTTTATCACGGAGGAGCAAATGGAACAATGGGTTTTAATGGTTTTGTGGGAGTTGCTGGAATTGAAAATTACTTTGGATTAAATGAATATCCCTTTAAAGAAAAAGATTATGATGGCCTTTGGGGAATTTTTGACGAACCTTATTTACAATATTTTGCATCAGAACTAAATACTAAATCAGAACCTTTTTTTAGCACTATTTTCACTGTATCATCTCATCATCCTTATACGATTCCGAAAGAACATGTTAATAAATTCTCAAAAGGAAACTTACCTTTACACGAAACTATCGGATACACTGACTATTCGCTTAAATTGTTTTTTGAAACTGCTGAAAAAATGCCTTGGTTTAATAATACTATATTTGTTTTTACAGCAGATCATTCAGCTCAATCAAACAAAGCTATATACAAAACAAGATTAGGACGATATGCAGTTCCTCTTTTCATTTATGATCCTTCAGGAAATTTAAAAGGACAGGATTCTTCTATATTCCAGCACATTGATATATCTCCCACACTTCTAGGGCTTATAAGTAGCGATAAAAAAATCATAACTTTTGGAAATAATTCTTTTAATAATAATGATAAATTTGCTGTTCAATACATTAATGGAACTTATCAGATTACAACAAAAGATTATTTCTTAATTTTTGATGGAGAAAAAACAAGTGATTTTTATGAGTTAGAAACTGATCATCTTTTAATTAATAATTTAGCAGACAGCTTATCTAAAGAACAAAAAGTAAAAAAAGAAG
>CAJWVX010000137.1 GCA_913048175.1 uncultured Flavobacteriales bacterium
AAAAGTAATTATCACTTTCATCAGTGATAATTGATATTCACTGATGAAAGTGAATTAAAAATCCTATTAAATAAGAGAAGCAGAGTTTTTTCCGAATTTAAATAAAGTATAGGCCGTAACTTTATTTTGGAAACAACAGGATAATTGTAACAGTAATCTAAGGTGATAATTAACCGTTCATAGGGGTGTTCGACATTCGTGAAGCTATAACTATTAATTCCAATTTTTTCTGACTTCTTTTGGTATCGACAAGATCAAAATTGAGATACATTTTTTTCAATGAAGAAGCTACACCCTCAATACTTAGAGATATTTTATCAGCCAATTCCTGATTACTTATTACAGGGTTTTGATATAGAATATTCAATATACTCCAATCGGTTGGGTTCAACTTAATGTTGATATGACTTTCAATAATCTCTTTATTAAGTTCTAAATCTGATTCAGTCTTTCCAGGTATTACAACATTAGAGAGAGCATTCTCTTTTAATAGTTCAATTTCTTTTAACAATAGCTGGCTTTCGGAATTTAACCTAGTGCGATTTCTAAAATAAAGAAACCCAAAGACAATCATTATAATGATAAAGCTGATAATGATTATTGAACTTTCTTTCTGGTTTCTCAGGTAGTCAATTTCTTTCTGCTTTTCATGTTCTGCTTTTTGAATTGCAATTTTAGTAGTGTACTTATTTTTTTCTTGCTCTTCAATTATCAGTTTTTTAACGGCAGTATTGTTTAAACTGTCCTTCATCTGTGTCCTAAGAATATACATTTCTAAGGCCTCTTCATATTTTTCTTGTTTCACATAAACTTGATGAAGGAACCTTGATGCCATTAGAATGTTCGCGGGGTACTTAAGCTCTTTAGATAGTGTTAAATTCATTTGACCATATTCTTCTGCTTTTTCTATGTCATTACTTTTAAAGTAATATTCACCTAGATTAGATAACGATTTGCCTAGATATACTTTATCCCCTATTTCTTCTCTTATTTTTAAACTTTTTAAATAATATTCAAGGCCTTCTTTATCCTTGTTTTGTTTACACAATATCTCACCAATTTCATTTAATGAGTATGCTTGAACGGCTTTGTTATTATTGTCTTTACTAACTTTTAAGGCCCGTTCGATATATTCCAAGGCTCCGGCCAGGTCACCTTTACTATTTAATATCGATCCAATATTGTTTAATATGGTTGGTATTTCATTTGTAATATTGAGCTCTTCACAAATGGTTAAACTCTTTAAAAAATATTCTAAGGAACGCTCATCATTACCTTGACCGTTATATAAAGTTGCTATGTTATTATATACTACTGCCATTCCAGCTTTATTTCCAATTTCCTTATGAATTTTAAGGGACTTATTGTAATTGTTTAGTGCTTCCATTAACTTCCCTTCAGGCTGGAACATCTGTCCAAAGTCGTTGTAGGTGTCAGCTAAATATTTCTTGAGTTTAAGATTTACCTCTTTTGTGTTTTTACGCTTAAGTTTTTCTTTTACGAAATGGTGTAGCCATGCATTGTATTTTGGCCAGACATTGTCATCCAAACTTGTTTGGATAAAAGGAGATAGGGCGTTTAATTTTGAGGTATCATCCTTGGCTTCATGAAATGATTCTAAAGCAGCGTCTAAATTATTTTTTTCTGCAGCTGATATATTTTCAAGGACTAAACTATCAACTAGAAAATAGTCTTTATCGGCAAAGTTTTGGGCTAAGCAAATTGTTGAAAAACAAAGCGTGAACAATATGTTTATGATTACTTTGATAGGTGCCAAAAATACTAAAATTTATCCCGTAATTAAGAGAGAGTAATTAGTTCATCTCTTAATTATATTGGTTTAAAACCTAAAAGAAAAGGCGTTTATTTTTTAAGTCTTAAACAATAAAAAAATAATAAGTGAGGAATATTTGCCAACGTTCTTGTTGAAAACGTTTTATTTTTTTTCGCATAGTGTTAAACGAAATCATCATTTTTTTACGAGAAAGTTAAGTGCTTACAATTAATCGGAAAAGTTTTTCCTAAATTTACAGTTAGCAAAAAAATGAACCAATTACTATCCATAAATATTATTACAGAACTACCAATTTGGTTTAGTGTTTTCTGTATCTTACTTGGAGTTGTTTATGCATTTTTCCTTTATCATAAAGAAGATAAATTTAATGAAACTGCTCCTTGGCTTATTTGGATAATGGCTGGTTTGCGTTTTTTACTAGTCACTATTTTAGCTTTTCTTTTATTATCCCCATTTATTAAAACGCTATTTAATAAAGTGGAAAAACCAGTAATTGTTATTGCTCAAGATAATTCGGCCTCTATATTATTGAATAAAGATTCTGTTTTTTATCAGAATGAATATTTGAAAAAACTTGCTAGTTTAAAAACAAGCTTAGAAGAAAAGTATGAAGTAAAAACGTACACTTTTGGTGAGGAGGTAGCTGAAGGAAATCAAATTGATTATTCTAAAAAGATTACAGATTTATCTAATGCTTTTGATGAAATTGGAAACAAATTTTATAACAGAAACGTTGGAGCCTTAATATTGGCTTCAGATGGTATTTTTAACCAAGGCTCAAATCCAGTTTATAATTCTGGAATAGAATATCCGATTTATACAATTGCTTTAGGAGATACTTCAATTCAAAAAGACATTGTTTTAAAAGAGGTAATTCATAACAAGATTACGTTTTTAGGAAATCAGTTTCCGGTTGAGGTTTCGGCAGAAGCTTTTCAATGTGCTAGCAATAAAACAAAACTAACAATTACTCATAATGGAAAAGTATTGTTTAGCAAGGAGTATAATGTTAGTTCTGATCAATTCTTAATAAACGAAAGTGTGTTATTTGAAGCTGAAAAAGTTGGTGTTCAGCATTACCGTATTGCTTTGGCTACAATTGATGGTGAAGTGAGTACAGTAAACAATGTAAAAGACATTTATATTGAGGTTTTAGATGGTAGACAGAATATACTAATCTTAGCAAATGCTCCTCATCCAGATGTTAAAGCTTTAAGATTAAGCATTGAGAGTAACGAGAATTATAAAGTGACGAATCAGTTGGTTAATGAATTTGATGGAAATACAGAAGCTTACAGTTTAGTAATTCTTCATCAGTTAACGGCTAACATTAACCCTTCTTTAAAAAAGGTGTTAGAAAGTAATGTATCAATGCTTTATGTATTAGGCAATCAATCTAATATGAACACATTTAACGCCTTAAGTGTAGGGATGATTATTGCGAAATCAGGTAATCGTTTTAATGAAATATTGCCAGCTGTGGCTGCTAAATTTCCACTATTTACATTGTCGGAGAGTACAACAAAGAGTTTAAATAGTATGCCTCCAGTTGTTGGTCCTTTCGGAGATTATCAATTAAAAACGAATGGGTATGTTTTACTGAACCAGAAAATAGGAAGTGTTGAAACAGAAAATCCTTTAATGGTGTTTTTTCAGGATAATGGTAAAAAATCGGCTGTTTTAAGTGCTGAAGGAATTTGGAAATGGAGAATACAAGATTTTTTAAGAAATAAGAATCACGATGCTTTTAATGAGTTGGTAAATAAAACGGTTCAATTTTTATCGGTTAAAGAAGATAAAAGTAAGTTTAGAGTAATTGCAGAGAACAATTATTTAGAAAACGAAGAGATCTTATTTAATTCTGAATTGTACAACGATAGTTATGAGTTGGTTAATGATCCAGAAATCACAATTGATTTACTTGAAAAAAATGGAGCTAAATATAGTTTCGTGTTTAGCAGGACTTCAAACTCTTATGTTTTAAATGGAGGAATTTTACCTGCTGGGTTTTATAGTTATAAAGCAAAAGTAACTTATGGTTCTAAAGATTACATTGAAAAGGGTAAATTTCAGATAAAGCAATTGTTATTAGAGGCAAATAATACAGTTGCAAATCATCAAATACTACAAAATATAGCTCAAAAATTTGGTGGTAAAATGTTTTATCCGATTCAATTAGAAGAACTTTCAAATGAAATTAACGCGAATAAAGATATTACTTCTATCATTTACGAAGAGAATGACTTAAAGGAATTGATCAGTTTAAAATGGATCTTTTTTGTGTTACTAGCCTTATTAAGTTTAGAGTGGTTTTTAAGAAAGCGAAACGGAGCTTTTTAGGATGTATTTAAGTTTCCTTCTTAAGAGTCGGATTTTTGACAGTTCGTTTTTTTACGAACAGTAACCAAAATAGATGTGTGTTAAAGTAAACAGAAAATAAAATGAATCCACAAACAATTTTTAATATCATAATAGCGATTATCATTATCAATTTTTTATTGGAGCGTTGGTTGGATTGGTTGAATGATAAAAACGCATCTGAGACATTGCCTGAAGAATTAAAAGGTATTTATGATGAAGAAAAATACACTAAACAAAGGGCTTACGATAAAGTAAAAGGACGTTTTTCTATGATATCCTCTTCTTTCAGTTTTGTACTGATTTTAGTAATGTTGTTTTTTAATGGTTTTGCTGTTGTAGATGATTACGCTAAAACGATTACTGACAATCCAATATTATTGCCAATGGTGTTTTTTGCCATTTTAATGATTGCTTCTGATATTTTAACTACTCCATTCTCTGTCTATAGCACATTTGTAATAGAAGAGAAATTTGGATTTAATAGAACCACAATTAAAACATACATTTTAGATAAAATAAAAGGTGCTTTAGTTGGAGGTGTTATTGGTGGAGGACTTTTAGCGTTGTTTATTTGGTTCTACAATTCAACAGGTCATTTTTTTTGGTTATGGACTTGGGGAGCTATTGCCATTTTTATGATTTTGGCAACAATGTTCTATGCCTCTGTTATTGTGCCACTATTTAATAAATTAACTCCATTAGCGGATGGTGAATTAAAATCAGAGATTAGAGACTACTGTAAAAAGGTTGGTTTTAATTTAGATAACTTATTTGTTATGGATGGCTCCAAAAGATCTTCTAAAGCAAATGCTTTTTTTAGTGGCTTAGGTTTAAAGAAGAAAATTGTATTGTATGATACTTTAGCCAATGAATATTCTAAAGAAGAGATTACAGCAGTATTAGCTCATGAAATAGGCCATTATAAAAAGAAACATACTTTAATATCAATGATTGTTGGCGTTTTACAAATGGGAGTTATGTTGTTTATTCTCTCATTAGTGATTAATAAACCAGAATTCTCTATGGCTTTAGGTGTTCAAGAAAAAAGTTTTCATATTGGGTTAATTGTTTTCTCTATGTTATATTCTCCACTATCTATGTTAATAGGAGTGGTAATGAATATTATTTCTCGTAAGAATGAATATGAAGCAGATAACTATGCTAAAACAACATATAAAGCAGAGCCATTAGTAAGTTCTCTTAAAAAACTTTCGGTGGATAGTTTGAGTAACTTAACACCCCATCCATATGATGTTTTTATGAATTATTCACATCCAACACTATTGCAACGTATAAAAGCGTTGTATAATTAAATTAGTCAAGTTTGTTTGTCTGAAAAAAACATTACTTTTAATAAGTTAAAATTATTCTAAAATGAAAAAGTCATTCTTAAGCAAATTTTTAGCATTCTTCTTTTTGTGTAGTTTAGTTGTGCCTGTTACGGTTTCATTACAATCTTGTGGTGCTCCAAAATATAAAACCAGAAATGGTGGTAAAAGGATTAACTCCTCTGGTAAGGTGGGTTATAGAAAGAGTAAGAACCGTCATGTCTGGGGGAAGTAAATTCTTCTAAACACGAACTCTTTTATAGCACTTGCTTAAACTACTCTAAAATTAGTTAATGTCTAAAAAGTATTTTACATTTCTTCTTCTAGTAATTTTTATAATAGGAATTGGTTGTTCAAATGTTGGCAAACCATCCAAAAAATATCATAAAGGACCTAAGATTAATTCTAGTGGTAAAATGAATCGTAATAAGTAATTGTTAAAACTTACTATATACGGTCACCACAAAATTTGCAATGCTCAGCATCATCATCATGTCCTTCTAAAGAGCAACTTGGGCAAGCTTGAGTATTGGAAGGAGTATCTGCTCTTGCTAATTCAGCACCAACAATTCCTGTAGGAACAGCAATAATTGCATAACCAATTATCATAATAAGAGAAGCCAATGCTTGGCCTAAAACTGTTTGTGGTGCGATATCTCCATAACCCACAGTAGTAAGTGTTACAATAGCCCAATAAATACTCCTAGGAATACTTGTAAAACCACTTTCAGGAGTTTCAATCAAATACATCATTGTTCCCAAAATGAAGGTTAAACTTAAGAGAGCGAATAAGAAAACTACAATTTTTGGTCTACTCGCTTTAAGAGCTTGAATTAGCAGATTGGCTTCACTAATGAATTGAGCCAGTTTTAATATTCTAAAAACCCGTAATAAACGAATGCTTCTAATTACCGCTAAGGTGTGAGTTCCTGAAATAAAAATTCCTATATAAGTTGGTAAAATTGAGACTAAGTCAATAATACCATAAAAACTTAAAAAGTATTTTAAGGGTTTTCCAATAGAGATTAATCGAGCAATATATTCAAGTGTAAAAAGAATTGTAAAGGTCCACTCAATAATTCGCAGTTCTTCTCCATGGAGTTCAGCAATACTTTCTACACTTTCTAGCATTACGGTAGCAACACTTAAAAGAATACAAATTAGAAGAATTATGTCAAAGTATTTTCCTGCTTTGGTGTCTGCTTCATAAATTACTTCATGAAGTTTATTTTGCCAAGGCGATAGAATCTTTTTTGTTGGAGTACTCACAATTTAAATGTAAAAAAATTAAATGATATCTATTGGACCAATTCCTTCTCTTATAATTTCAGGTTCATCTCCTGTGCAATCAATAATTGTAGAAGCTTCATTTTTTCCATAGCCTCCATCAATTACTAAGTCTAAAATATTTTCATACTTCTCATGAATTAATTCAGGGTCAGTTATATACTCTAAAATTTCATCTTCATCGTGTACAGAAGTTGAAATTAATGGATTACCTAATTCTTCAACTAACATTTTTGCAATGTTGTTATCTGGAACACGAATACCGATTGTTTTTTTTTTTGATTTAAAGAGTTTTGGTACGCTATTGTTTGCATTTAAAATGAATGTATAAGGGCCAGGTAATGCTCTTTTCATCATTTTGTATATGTTATTTCCGAATTGAACACTATAATCTGAAATATTACTTAAATCATGACAGATCAAAGAGAAATTTGCCTTCTCAATTTTAATTCCTTTGATTTGTGCCATACGTTCAACTGCTTTGCGATTATTTAGATCGCAAGCCATTGAGTAAACGGTATCAGTAGGATAAATAATTACGCCACCTTTTTTTAAAACCTTTATTACTTGGTCTATTTTACGCTTGTCCGGATTGTCTGGGTGAATTACTAGAAGCATTGTTTAGTTTAAAGGTAACTAGTTCATAAAGTTGTAAAGTTAGTTTTTAAAGTTTATAAATTTAATTGGCAAGCCTATCTGGTTATGAGTTCATAAATTTGAAAAGTTTTTCATATTAAAACCTCTTTGTTTTCAGAACTTCAATTATCAATTATTCATTCACTTTTTTATGATCAGCTAAAAATTGAGCTAAACCACTATCGGTTAAAGGATGTTTTAATAATCCAAGGATTGCACTTAATGGACCTGTCATAATATCTGCAGCAACTTCTGCACATTGTATAACATGCATAGTATGACGAACAGAAGCTGCTAAGATTTGAGTTTCAAAAGCATAGTTGTCATAAATTAAACGAATTTGATCAATTAGCTGAATTCCATCAAATGAAATATCATCTAAACGACCAATAAAAGGAGAAACGTAAGTTGCTCCAGCTTTTGCCGCTAATAATGCTTGACCAGCTGAAAATATTAAAGTACAATTTGTTCTAATTCCTTTTTTTGAGAAGTATTTAATTGCTTTTATTCCATCCTTTATTGCGGGAACTTTCACAACAATTTGAGGATGTAAGTCTGCTAAATTATCACCCTCCTTAATCATTCCTTCAAAATCAGTAGCAATTACTTCAGCGCTAACATCACCATCAACAATGTCACAAATAGCTTTGTAATGAGCCATTATATTATCATATCCTTTAATACCTTCTTTAGCCATTAGGGATGGGTTGGTGGTAACACCATCTAATATTCCAAGATCGTGAGCTTCTCTAATCTGCTCCAAGTTTGCTGTGTCTATAAAAAACTTCATTGCTTTTAAAATTTAATTTATTTCAAAGATAGTAAACTCTAATAGACCAGAAATGGATCAGGTTTTAAAAAGTGAAATCAGTCTGTTTTACTTTGGGTATTTAACTAAAGAATAGTTACGTTTTGACTGTAAATTTGATTTTCTGAAGTTGCAGTAATAAGATAATCTCCGCTTGGAATTTGATCTTTTACAGGTACTGCTATCAATATATTATCTCCAGCATTAATAACTACTTTAGAATAAAATTCATTTCCTTTAATATCTCTTATTACTACTAAAATTTCTTTCTCAAAAATCTCTTCAAAAGCAATGTTAATCACTTTAGAATCTTCAGGAAAATTGGGGTGTAAATTAAAACCTGCTGTTACACCTTTTTGTTTAAGGTAATTAACTGGAACGGTATTAGAAAAATACTTTTCACCATTAGTGTTTTTTGATTTTAAACGATAATAAGATAAGTCGTTCTTAGGAGCATTGTCGATATGGAAATATTCTGTTGATTGTGTTTTGTGTGCAGCACCATAAACTGTTGCTACTTCTTCCCAAACAAGGTTGTCGATACTCTTTTCAATTATAAAAGATTCGGCTTTTATGTCGGCAGTTTTATTCCACTTTAATTGAACAACGTCTTGTGATAAATCAACATTAGCTTCAAAATTATCTATTTGTGGAGTTTGAACTTTTATTGCATTGTTTAAAGAAGCTTGTAAAGTGTTATTTTCTTTTTTTTGTTCCTCTTTTTTAAGAGATTTATGTAATGATTCTTGTAAGGATTGTGCAGAAACATTAACAAATAAACAAAGGGTAATTAGGGTGATTAGGATTCTCATAAATTAAAAATTTTTGATTAAAACTAATTAAATTTTTATCAGATAACTAAAATCATTACATGAGATTATGGATGTGTATTGTTAATAAGCCATTGATCCCCAGAAAATAAAGGATTTTTTAGTATAAGATTTGTGCGTAAAATAACGCTCAATCTAAGTTTAGATTAAAGTA
>CAJWVX010000138.1 GCA_913048175.1 uncultured Flavobacteriales bacterium
AAACATTTAAAACATGGTTTTATAGTGTTGCAGGTAATATGTGTAAAAATGAGTATCGAAAAAGTGCTACAGAAAAAAAGTATAACGAGTTTATTGTAAATGATACTCAATCTGCTTTTGATGCTTGTAATAAGGATGGTTTTGTTATTAATGAAGCTTTAACTTGTTTAAAGCCATCGCATAAAAACTGTATTATTTTAAGGTATAAGTTTAAAATGTCTATAAAAGAAATGAGTGAGGTATTAGATTGCCCTGAAGGAACAGTAAGGTCTCAGTTGTTTTATGCTACAAAAGAACTTTCAAAATTTATTAAAAAATAAGAATTATGGAAAATGGAAACACACTTCATGAATTAATCGAGAAATATGATTTCTCAGAATTGAATCAAGAGCAACAGCAATTTGTTTTGTTAGAAATTACAAAGGAAGCGTATCTTGAGTATAGAAATACAATTGCGTTAACTTCTAATTATTTTGAAAATGAACCAATCATGATGGCTGAGGACTTGTTTGTACCAAAGGTTGAAAAGGAAAGTGCTCTTCTCAGAATTGTAAATTATAAGCTACCTATTTATAAAATTGCAGCAATATTAGTGGTTGTATTGTCTATTGATCATTTAGTTCCAATGCAGATAGGATTAGATACGCAAATTGTTGAAACACAGAATGAGTTTATAATTCATTCTGATACGTTTTTAACCTACAACAGGTATTCATCAAAAAATTCAATTAAATACGATACGTGGTTGAGTAGGGTGTATAACTAATTAGGATCTTGAAAGTCTGGATTAGTTATAAAGTCAGGTTCACTTAAAGAAAGTAAAAATGCCTTTAGATCTGCTTTTTCTGTTGGGTTTAATTGAACGCCACCCTGAGCAACATATTTTAATAATGGATCGATAGTAGAGGAGTGAACTAAGCCTTCACTATAGTGATCTATTACTTCATCTAGAGTTGCAAATCTACCATCGTGCATGTAAGGCGCAGTGTATGCTAAGTTACGTAACGATGGTGTTTTAAATTTCCCATTATCAGCAGGGTTTCCGGTGATGTCTCCTAATCCTAAATCTAAAAATGTAGCATCTAAACCATTATTGTGGAAAGCGTTATCAGTAAATAGTGGCTCATTTGCAAATCCATGGCAGTGAAAGCAATCTCCGCCAAACTCAGTAGTAAATAAGTCGTAACCACTTAATTCTGATGATGTTAAAGAGCCTTGGCCTAGAAAAAATAGGTCAGCTCTAGAATTTCCAGATATTAATGTTCGTTCAAATTGAGCTAGTGCCATTGTAACTAAGCTTGAATCAATTATAGTAGTTCCAAACGCAGCGTTAAATAGACTGGGATATTCACTGTCTGCTTGTAAGCTTGCTGTAGCATTAATCCAGGTGTTGTTCATTTCTATTGGATTAACAACTGGTCCTAAAGCTTGATCTTCTAAGCCATTTGCTCTTCCATCCCAAAAGAATTTTGCATCAGAGTTTATATCTACGTTCCATGCAGCATTAAATATTGGCATGGAGTTTCTGTCACCTTGTTGTAGTGTAATTCCAGTACTAAACTGACTGTTGTCTGTAAATGAAAATTCGGGAGAATGGCATGAAGCACAAGCCAAGGTTCCATCCCCAGATAAAATGGGGTCAAAAAATAGTTTTCTACCTAAACTAACTCCTTCAACTGTTTGGGGATTGTTGATAGGAATTATTGGGGCTGGAAGGGATTGTGAAAAAATTTGAGGTATTTGTAAGGGAGATGGTGTTGGTTGTCCTGGTACTAACGGAAAAATACAACTTCCATCGTCTGTTATGGCATGAGGGTTAAAGTTGCTAGCTCTAGAGTCCATACACCCTTTTTCTGCATAGATACATTGTCCATCATCCTCTTCAGCATTTGGGTTGAAATTAGTTGCTAAAGGGTCTGTGCATCCTTCTTTCTTAGAGCAAGCGTAGGTGGTTAAAACCGTTACAACAATAAATAATATTTTTAGTAAGTTTTTCATTTAAAAATAAAGAGGATGCTCAAATTTAAGCATCCTCTTTTTAAAGTTTTATTTTTTCTGAGAAACAACTCCTAATGTAAAGGCGTTGTATCCATTTTGGTGCATCATTGCTTGCGCATTGTAATTCATCATTAAAGCGCTATGATAAGTATCTAAATCCCATGTGCTCGGATTTTTGAACCATTCAGCAATATTCATTTTAAGCTCTACAACAACATTATGTTCGTTTAAAGCAATTCCTGGTAAACTTACTTCAATGTGGTTTGCTTCAAAAGGGGCCATCATAGAAGGCCTCTTTGTTACAATGTGGTGGTAAGCAAAAACAGAATCAGCTCCATTTTTTTTGTACATACCTTCCATTTGCATACCGTGGTAACCACCACCCATCATTGTTGGTACTCCCCAGCTAGCAGAGTTTAAATCAACATAGTTTCCTGAATTGTCTGTAGTGTCAAATCCAAAATTAAAGCGCATAGAAACTAAAGCTCCTAAATCAGTTCCTGCAATAGAGTAGCTCAACCCTGTGTTGTTAGTTACATCAACTAAATTGTAACCTTCATTAATATTAACAGTTCCATCTGGTCTATATAATTTCATGTCAGAAACTAAATATCTTAGTTTACTAATACTCAGCGTATCTCCATTGGCATTTACAAAGCTGAATTGATTAAAGTTGGCTGCTGTTACTGGTACACCATCAAAGTGATGTGTAAAGTTAAATGTAATGTGAGCTTCAGTTTCCTCCTCAACTATTATTTCCTCTGGAGTTGCATAAGTACATGTTCCATCATCTTTTTCTGCTTCCACATTAAAATTAGTAGCTGCAGGATCTGTACAACCTTCTTTTTTTGTACATGATGTAAATAGTGTTCCTGCAAGTATTAAAGCGAAGGCAGTGTTTAGTATTGTTTTCATTTTATTTATTTTCATTTTATTCGATTATAAAGTTAATTAAAAGTAATAGTTCAATTGTGTTATTAAGCGCCTTTTATTAAACGGTTGTAAATATTTAAGATATTCTTTAGTTGTTAGTAAGTAAGCTCTAGTCCTATCTTATTGATAATCATATTAAGGCCATAATTTACAAATATTATATATCCACCTGATCCAATAAACGGTTCACTATTTTTGGTGTAGCGTTCACTATACTCTTAAGATAAATCTTTTTTAGGTATTATTTTTATTTTGTTAGTTATATTAAATAAGTAGAACAACGTTCCGTTCGCATTTAATCTGTCTGCAAATTTAAAATTATTCTTATTGTTAACATTCACTTTATAACTCGTATTGGTGTTTAAACTAAAACCTTTATAGCTAATTAAATACTCCAATAAGAAGAGATATCCAAAACTACCTGTTCCGGATTGCAAATGGGCATCCATCTCCATTTCTGGAGTTCCAAGTAAGGTGTTGGCTTCAAATTCTGTTTGAAAACCAACTACGCTTGCTTTGTTAAAGTTACCAGTGGGTAATCTTTGTCCAAAACTCGAAGTAACCCGATGTATAAGCCTATTTTTTGTAGTTGTATCTTCCTTTTCTATAGAGTTGTAAACTTGATACTTTAGTAATAAGTTTAAATCACCAATTCCACCAATATTGTTGGTTATGCTATCATCTTGATATACATAATTGTCAGAGAAAGTTATGGTAGAGTTCAACTGAAATTTAGTCTCCATATAAAAGTTAGCAGATAAGTCATAGCTATTATAAGCTTCCTTATAATTGTGCGATTCTCCTTCAGGAATATCCTCCGTTTCTATTCCAGCATGTTTATTACTGGTACTTTGTAATATTCGCTTGCTATTTATCGTACCCGAATTTGTGCTAAAGAAATCTCTTTCAAAAAGCCTGTACCTATGTCTTACAGAAAATGAGTTTTTAAAATCATTAGGTTGTATTCTAAGATAAACGGTACATAAATTGCAAGCACTAGTATCATTGCTTATTAGCCCAAGAGCTAACAAAACAATTAATAGTTTGTACATTAATATGTGTTTTTATTTATAAGTAAAAATGTAAGTTAGAGTCATTCCTTATTTATTAGGATTGTATCAAGAACATCATTTTTTATTAGTGGTTATTGGTTATCTATATAATTTTTCTAAGAAAAATTACTAGAACTGACAATAACCTCTTTATGTCAATTATAAACTAAACCTTTGGTGGTGGGGAGGTAATGGAATTAAATCCATCACAAAGAATAGAATTCTCTGAAAAATAAATTGCTTTTTCAATAACATCCAAGTTAGGTTGAATATCTACTTGAGATTGCGCTAAATCTAAATTAATTTCTAAATTGTAGGAGGTGCTGCCTTGAGAGAAAGGAGCATCTTCGGTATCATTTTCTACTTGAGCTAATTGCGTTGCTAAATGACATTTTCCATCACATTGCAACATCGGTTTCTCCTTGTTAATACAGAATAGCTCTATAATTTCTGTCTGATTAACAAAATAGCTAACTGTTACAAAAGATTTAAAGTTTATCGTGTAAACAAACAATAAAGCAACAATTATTGATGATATTTGACTGAAGTATTTCAACACTACAAAAGTAGAAAAATGTTGGTTTATTTTTATGATAAAAATCAGTTATTAATGGAAAGCAAAAAGTTAACAGTTATTTTAGGGTGTACAGCAACAGGTAAAACGAATGTTGCCGTTAATTTGGCAAATAAAATTAATGGAGAGGTAATAAGTGCAGATTCTCGCCAAGTATATAAGGGTATGGATGTTGGTACTGGAAAAGACTTGTCTGAATTTACTGTTGATGGAAATGAAATTCCACATCACTTAATTGATATTGTAGCAGCCGGATCGGAATACAATGTTTATGAATACCAGAAAGACTTTTTAACAGCTTACGAAGGGATACAAAAGAGAAAGACAAATGCCATACTTTGTGGTGGAACAGGAATGTATTTAGAAGCCGTTTTAAAAGGATACCGTATGTTAGAGATTCCTGATAATGTTGAACTAAGAAAAAGTTTAGAAAGTAAATCTGATGAAGAGTTATTAGCTGAGTTAAAGAGCTTGAAGGAGCTGCATAATACCACAGACTCTATTGAAAGACATCGTTTAATTAGGTCTATAGAAATATCTGCTTATCAGAAAGATAACGAAAAATTAATTAATGATTATCCTAAGATAGATGCAACAATTTTTGGGATTAATTATGAAAGAGATATCATTAAAGAACGTATTACTTCAAGGTTAAAACATCGTTTAAAAAACGAAGGAATGATTGAAGAAGTAGAGGGTTTAATTGCCGCAGGAGTTGATCCAGAGCGCTTAAAGTTTTACGGTTTAGAATACAAATTAATTACTCAGTTTTTATTAAAAGAGATTGATAGACCTGCCATGTTTAATCAATTGAATATAGCAATACATCAGTTCTCTAAACGTCAAGCAACTTGGTTTAGAAAGATGGAACGCAATGGGTTTAACATTAATTGGATTGATGGAGCTATGCCTTTAGAGGAGAAAGTGGCATTTATAAAAGAGCAAATGTAATGGGATTCCCTCTTGGAGAAGAGGGTTAGGGAGATTGAATGATTGGTTATCAATCGCTCCTGTTAGAGCAGTGCTCGAAATCTTTTCCAAGGGAGAACTTAAAAATAGAATAATGAGCAACTTTGTAACATACAATTCCTCTGCGGGATCTGGCAAAACGTATACCTTGGTAAAAGAGTATCTAAAGATTGCTTTAGAAACCAAGAGCTCAACGCAATACAAACATATTCTGGCGGTAACCTTTACCAATAAGGCTGCTGCAGAAATGAAAGCCAGAGTTATTGAAGCCTTAAAAGCATTATCTGCTGATGAGGCTTTAGAGGGAACACCAAAGTTCTTGCAATTAGACTTGTTGAAGCCAAAAGCTGAAGGTGGTTTGGGTATTGGAGCCGAAGATATTAAAGATCGCTCCAAAAGAGTCTTAAAATCGATATTACACAGCTATAATGACTTTGGAGTAAGCACCATTGATAAGTTTACCCATAAGATTATTAGAACCTTTGCCCACGATTTACACTTACCCTTAAATTTTGAGATTGAGTTAGACGATAGAGAAGTATTGGGAGCAGCCATTGA
This sequence comes from uncultured Flavobacteriales bacterium, assembly GCA_913048175.1. GTDB lineage: Bacteria > Bacteroidota > Bacteroidia > Flavobacteriales_E > Vicingaceae. The sequence continues at coordinate 6,085 of CAJWVX010000138.1, forward strand.
TATGCTGATTGCTGAAGTGGGAAATAACGAAAAGCTAACTAAGCTATTGTTAGAATACACGAGTAAAAAGGCAGAAAACGAAGAAAACTGGCATATCGAAAAAGATTTGTTTGAGTTTTCTAGAAACCTTTTAAAAGAAGATGGCGAGCTTTATTTAGAGAAAATACGAAAGCTAAGTATTACCGATTTTGATACTATAAAAAAGAATTTATACAAACAAACCAAAGACTTTGAAGAGGCTGTAAAGCTGTTGGGTACTGATGGGTTAGACTTTGTACAAAGCAAAGGAGTAGAGGCTGCAAGTTTTTCTCGTAGCTTTTTTACTAACTATTGGAAAGATTTAGCAAGCCTTAAAAAGTTTGAGCCAACTGCTACAACCCTTAAAATTATTGCTGGAGATGCCAATTGGTATGCTGGAAAGGTAGATGATTCTCAAAAACAATTGATAGATAGTTTTCAGCATGATTTTGTAAAGCAGTTTGAAGCTTCAAGAGAATATATAGTGCAGTTTGAGAGCGATTACCGGGTAAACAAGTTAATTCTAAAGAACTTGTACAACTTGGCTATTTTAAACGAAATTGAAAAAACGGTTTTAGAATTTAAGAAAGACAACAATGTGTTGAGTATTTCTGATTTTAACAAGCGGATTGCCGCTATTGTAGAGTCTGAACCTATTCCATTTATTTATGAGCGTTTGGGAGAGAAATACAACCATTATTTAATAGATGAATTTCAGGATACCTCAATTATACAGTGGCACAACCTAATACCTTTGGTAGATAACTCTTTGGGTAACGGAAAGTTTAATATGATAGTGGGAGATGCCAAACAAGCCATTTACCGTTTTAGAGGAGGAGAAGTAGAGCAGATTATTAACCTGCCTCAAATTTATAAGCATAATAACAATCCCTTATTGTTGGAGCGTGAAGCTGCCTTAAAAAGAAACTATTCAGAAGAAACCCTATCTACTAACTTTAGATCTAAAGCGGAAATTGTTGATTTTAACAACCGTTTTTTCCAATCTATAGCAGGTAATTTATCAGAGACTTATCAAAAACTATATTCCGATTTGTATCAGGAATTTAACCCCGATAATAATGGAGGGGGAGTAAGTGTTGAGTTTTTAGAAGTAGCTGAAGCAGAAGTTTATAGGGCTAATGTTCTAAATAACATATTTAAGAATATTGATGAGATAATTAAAGATGGTTATCAGTATAGTGATATTACTATTTTAACCAAAAACAATAACGATGGATCTGAAATAGCTTCCTTTTTATTGGAGAACGATATTAATGTAATTTCTTCTGAAAGCTTGTTGTTAAACAACTCTGATGAAGTTACGTTTATCCTAAACCTGTTTCGTTTTATAGCACACCCAGCAGATAAAAACTACCAGGTACAACTCTTAAACTATTTAGCACAGCATGTGTATGAAGATAGTTTGTTTGAGGTGTTTGAAATGCACCGCGAAAACACGGTAAACAGCTATTTAAGTACCAAAGACATTCGTGTTGAGTACAAAAAAATACAAAACTACTCCTTGTACGAGTTAGCCGAGTATTTGGTAATTACTTTTGGTTTTGACACCAAAGTAGATGTGTACATACAGTTTTTATTGGATAAGATACACGAATATGCTTCACGTAAGGATAATTCGGTTATCAATTTTATAGAGTGGTGGGAAGATCGATCTGAAAAATTCTCTATTGTAAGTCCTGAGGGAACTAATGCTGTAAGGGTAATGAGTATCCATAAATCTAAAGGATTAGAGTTTCCGGTGGTTATCTATCCTTTTGCTACTACGGATGTTAAAACGAGTGAAAAATTCTTTTGGACCAACGAAACCAATATTGAAGAATTGAAATCGGCTATTATGCCAATTACAGTAGATATTAAAAAGACGCGTTTTTCGGCCGTTTATGAGGATGAAATGGATAAATCCAGGCTAGACCTTGTAAATGTGCTTTATGTGGCTTTAACGAGACCAAAAGACCGTTTATACATTATTTCTAAGCAAACAAAAAAGCCTTCAGCAAATGGTTCTGCTTCAGATTACTTGTTGGATTACTGTGCAGCCAATGAAGCTGGTAAGGTGGCAGACCATCATTACCGTTATGGTTCGTTTGTAAAAAACACGACTAAAGATAAAGAAACCAATAACGATATTCAGTTTAAGGAGGTGGCTTACAACAGTTGGAGATCCAAAATACAAGTGAGTTACCAAGCGCCATTGGTCTGGGATGTAGAAAATCCAGAAACAATAGGAGAGCACGGAACACTAATTCATAATATTTTAAAACAAGTTAACGAAATTACAGATGTTGATAATGCTATGGATAGCGCTGTGCATAAAGGATTAATTACAGAAGTTGAAAAACCAGCAATAAAAAAAGAAATAGAAGCAGTTTTTAAAATTGATGGTGTAGCCAATTTGTTTACCGATTTTGATGAGCTAAAAAACGAACGTTCAATTTTACTAACTAGCGGAGAATCTTACCAGCCAGATAGAGTAGTAGTAAAGAATGGAAAGACTTACCTAGTAGATTATAAAACAGGAGAGCCAAACCCATCTTACGAAAAACAAGTTACGGAGTATAGAAATTTATTAACCCAAATGGGTTACCAAAACATTGGATCTTACCTGTTGTATATCAAGAGTGGTGAGTTGGTTGGGGTTTAATGACAACTGTATGTTTTTGTAGGGTGATTTAAAAATACTTATTTACGAGTAACTAATTAGCTAAAGCTTGGCTTTGGACTTTAACTTTTTTATCACTAAAACGCCTGATCTATTTTTTGGCGGTGTTTATTAATTACTTTACTGTTTCAAATTACTACCAACTGCTCTATAAAATAAAGATGATGTTGTGTGTAGCTTTTTTTTGCTAATCTATTTCTTATATTACAATATACATCAAAAAAATAATTAGAAGTAAACCAATAGAAATAATATATA
>CAJWVX010000139.1 GCA_913048175.1 uncultured Flavobacteriales bacterium
TCATATTCATTAATTCTTGAGTTACATCATCTTCCATTGTAACTTCACTCATCTCTGAATAAAACCCATCCCATTGAGTATACTTATTAAATTCGGCTTCGCTTAAGTAATACTCTGTACTTACATGACTAGTCATAATTTCATTAGGTTTAAGCAAAGAAAATATTCCAATTGCAAAAATTAATGACGCAGCTATAACTTGATATCTAGGTATTTGAAAATCTTTAAAAGGAAATTTCATCGATTTCATGTAAAATGGCTGATGCTTCTCTTGAAAAGCATCTTGTAAATTGGATAAAACTTCTTTAGATAACGAAAGTCTATTCTTTTCATTTTTCGAATCATTTACAACCCCTTGTAGAATCATAGAAAAGTGTTCATACTCCTCTTCTGAAATGAAGGACAGTACATATATTTTTTCATCATCATTTAACAAATCGTATGGTTTGTTTCTCAATAAAATTTCTAACTTCTCGGTAAAATGAGTTTCCATAATTTTATAATTTCGGGTTAAATATGGTTAACTTTTCTGAAAGAATTTTTAAGGAATAAAATATCCTTGATTTTACTGTCCCTTCTGAACACTCCATTATCTGACTGATTTCTTTGATAGATAAATGTTGTTGAAACCTAAGAACAAAAGTTGTCCGCTTCGAATCTTCTAAATTATCTAATTGGTTCTGGAGTTCCTTATTAAATAGAACAGTATCCTGCTTGTCAATATAATCTGAAGTCTCTTTTTCTAAAATAATATCCAAATCATATCCTGAAGTAATAGTATCTTTTTTTCGATATTCATTTTTACACATGTTATTGGCAACAGCATAAACCCAAGTAGAAAAACTTTTAGATGAATCAAAAAACTGAGGATTCTCAATAATCTTTAAAAACAATTCTTGGAGAAAGTCATTTGCCCTTTCTTGATCTTTATAGAGCTTAGAGTAAAAGAAGAAAAGCATTTTTTTTGAATATCGTTTATATATTTCATTAAACGCTTCTTCTTTCCCTTTAGAGATAAAAATCATTAGTTCTTCATCAGAACTAATCTTATAATTATATTTAAAAAATGATGCCACCCTTCAGGTTAATCTTCGAAAGAAGAATTAGTGGGTCTCATTTTTAAATTTTTACCAGTAGTCGTTACTTCTACACTTACTTCTTCAAAAGTTAAATCATCTAACCATACTGAACCAATACCCTGAAGTAAAACACCATAACTAATAGTTGTACTTGATTTGGGTACATCTAAAATTATTTCATACTTAGTCCATTCTGTAGTCCCTTTTATCTTTCTATCTCTCATATTATCAAAACTCAAAGAATGTTTTCTTTTTCCATCCACTCGCATCCACATACCAGCCCAACTTTCAACATTCTTAGTTCTAATATTACCTGTGAGTTTTAATTTTTTATTTAAATAGTAATCAGCAGAAAAAGATTGCATTAAGGTCCCAAAATTTTTATTGATAGTACCTTCTGGAGCATTCGATTTTAAATAAGCAACCCTCCCTGCTTTGTCTTCACAATTTTCAAGACCAATCTCATATGATTCTGGATGGCTCCCCCTTAGAGACCACCCTGTAATTTCTTCAAACTCACTTTTAAAAGCAAAACTCGTAACAGCAACTACGAATAGAATTGCTATTCTTTTTAAATTTAATTTCATGCTATTTTGATTTTAGTTTATATTGTATTTCGAACCTTAATACACATCAAAATAAAAAAGGTTCATCAAAAAAATGGTTTTTTTGAAAAATAATCTAATTCTTAATTAAGCTCTTAATTTTTTTATTGACTAAAGAAACTGAAGACTTTTTTACTCCAGCACTTTCTGCATATTCCATCCAATTAATGCAAATAGCTTTTACCTCTTTTATTATGCTTTCTACATTCTTAACACCAAAATGACTTGCTAATTCTTTCAATTGATCTTCTCCTGGTCTTTCACTTTCACCAGCCACCATCGTACTGTGCATTCCGTGTGATGAGGAAGAGAATGTAAGATCATAGGCTGGAGAAAATCGCCAACTTCCATTTTCATCCATTAAAAAAGAAAAGTTTTTACTGTGATCATCTCTATTGTGGGTGTAAATATTAAATATTGCTAATCTTAATACTTCTTCATAAACTCTTACATCTTTAATCAAATTAAAAGCAACATCCATTAAGTGGCCGTAATCCATAGTGCTCAATCTAAAATCATCATGAAGTAAACCACAAGCTGAATGCATATGAATTCTATTGTTTCCATCTCTATCAAATCGTTTTGTTCCAAAATACTTTTGACCAGAAGCTCCAGAAAATAATTTGCATTCATTCATTTTAATACCTGCATCTAATGCCATCTTATGGTAAGCGTATTCTATCCGTGCAATATCTGGCAAGTCTGTAGAAGATGGAAATTTTATAATCCAATGCTCATTGCTCTCTGGCAAATTATTACTACCATAAATTAACTGTTCTGTAACCCTGTTATACCCAACAAATATTTTGGGTCTTGCTCCACCTGAAGAACCTCCCAAATTAAAAAGCTCTTCAATTATTTCAATACTGGTTCCTTCATAAACCTTATCCAATTCGTTAGCGATATCATCTAATTCAAGAACACCCTTTTTCTCAGCATTCATTTCTTTTAATGGCCGATAATTTATTGCACCCATACCACTAGTTCCTACATAAGCCAACCGATCTAATGGAGAAAGGTCTGAAGGCAAAACACCCTCTGCCATTAATTTTCTATCCAGCAACAATCTCCCCCATCCATCAGGAAGAGAATCGTTAAAAACACCAAACAAACCTTCAAAAGGAATCTTATCCGCCTTGTTTAAGCCATCATTTAAAGCTAGCTTAATCGGAGAAATATCTAATCCTGATTTAATAAAACTCGTATAATATTTAAAATAAATACTACCTGAATCGTCTACCAACTCTCCTAATTCTATCTCTTTTTCTGAAAATTGAATTGATACTATTATCTTTTTAATTCTATCCATCACCCTCTAGTTTTTTCCGAAAAAAGAGATTCAACACTTCTATCCTCATCATCAAGTTCTAAAATCCCTTCAATTTCTTTCAATCTATTCAGAACATGTAAGATTTTCAAAAGTGACTCGAACGAAATCTGGCCAGTCTGCTCAAAACGTCTCAGACTACCAACAGAAACTCCAGACTTTTTTGATAAATCAAATTGAGATAAGGCCTTTTCTTTTCTTAAAACCTTCACCTTTAAAGCCACCTCAGATAATAAATCTGCTGGAGTTTTATTTAGACTATATTTTCCCATTTAAATATCAATATATTAGTAATAATATATAAATATACTAATTATCACTAATATATGAGTAACAAAGAAGACTCTCGAATTTAATTAACCCCAGATTAAAGAGCAAGACTTACAGCTGACTTTCCTTTCTTTTTGAACTTTCACCACAAATAGTCTTAGTATTATTTTGGGATTTAGCAGTAAAAGCATCTTTAAGATTAGTTATCTTAATCACGATAATACCTTACTTATCTGAATTTGAAAAAATACAATTCAATCGATATTCTAGTAGACTATCATCTAAAAATAAAATAGTCTATCTATATTTTCACATCCCTAATGAAGTGATAATCAATAACTCTTCTCCCAATCTTTCCAAACAGGCTCGTAACCGCTATTTCTAATCATTTCTTCTATCATTTCCGTAGGCCTTTCATCTGATATTTCAAACTGCTCTAACGATTCGGGCTCAACAACATAACCTCCTGGATTTGTTTTACTTTCTGCACTAAACGTGGTTGCTCCAAGTTTAACAACATTGTTACGGAAAACTTCAGATTCTCTTGTAGAAATAGATAGCTCTAACTCTTCATTCAATAAACGATAAGCACAAATTAATTGCACCAATTCCTTATCATTCATTTCAACTTTAGGTTCCAATCCTCCTGAGTGAGGTCTCAACCTTGGAAATGAAATGGAGTATTTAGCTTTCCAGTAATTTTTTTCCAAATAGTTTAAATGTGAAGCAGTTAAAAAACTATCTGTTCGCCAATCTTCTAATCCAATTAAAACGCCTATCCCAATTTTATGAATACCAGCTCTACCTAACCTATCAGGTGTAGCTAATCTATAATCGAAATTTGATTTTTTCCCTTTCGGATGATGCTTTTTATAATCCTCCTTATGATATGTTTCTTGGTAAACCAGCACGGTATTTAATCCCAACGGAATTAACCTTTCATACTCCTCTTGCTCTAAAGGTTGCACTTCAATTGAAATTTGCGAAAAATAAGGACGGATCAACTTAATGGCATTTTCCAAATAACCGACTCCAACGGTTGTATTGGCTTCTCCCGTAACTAATAAAATATGATCATATCCTTTAGACTTAATAAACTTAACTTCTTTTAGAATTTCCTCATCAGATAACGTTTTTCGTGGAATCTTATTTGTAAGGCTAAACCCGCAATAGGTGCAAATATTCTGACATTCGTTACTGAGATACATCGGAATATACATTTGTATCGTTTTACCAAATCGTTTTTGAGTCAAATGATGACTCAACTGAGCCATTTGCTCTAAGTAAGGTTCTGCTGAAGGAGATATCAACGCCTTAAAATCTTCTAAGTTTCTTTTTTTAGAATTCAACGCACGCTCAACATCATATTTTGTTTTCGCGTAAATACTTTCTTTTACTTCATCCCAATTATAGCTGTCGAATAAATCTTTAAACATTGTTTCCTTTTTTTATTAGTCCGAGTAAAAATTCGTTTTAAACTTTATTTTATATTTCTCCTTCCCACTAAATAAATAAATAACTCAATAGCCGCAAAAAAGTTTCAACTAAGAAATCTGTATTTATTATCAAATGCAAAAGTCAGTTTCAATATAAGTTTATTTATATTGATACATTTTCGCTTGTATTATCAACCCAACTTGCTTAACGCGTAATTTCATTTTTCTGCAACCCCCCCTTTGTAGTTTTCATTAATAGTTTCATCTAACAAAAACAACCATCTTTTAAGTGTTAAGCACTTAGTATCTCTTTCTCATTAAACTCTTTATTAGTTTAACTATATTATTATTGTAACCCCCTAATATGAAACAATATATTGTTTCAAAATCTGCTACAATGGCATGTGATACTCAAAATTTAAAACAGCCACATCTGTAAAAATATAACTGACCTCTTTATTATTTAAAATTTCACAATAAAAGCGTCTATTATTTCCAGATAATTTATCTTTTCAATATCGTTCATTAATCCAAAAAACTAGTAAGAGGACTACTTGCTATTGCTCTACTTACTTTAGCCCCTAATCTTGCTTCAAAAGCCATTCTGCCAGCTTCTACTCCTAATTTAAAAGCTTTTGCCATCGCAATTGGATTATCCGAAACGGCTATTGCAGTATTCACTAAAACAGCGTCAGCTCCGATTTCCATAGCTTTAGCAGCGTCTGAGGGCGATCCAATTCCAGCATCTACAACAACGGGGATATTGCTTTGTTCAATAATTATTTCTAAAAAATCAATAGTTCTTAACCCTTTATTACTTCCAATTACAGAACCCAAAGGCATTACTGCTGCAGTACCCACCTCTTCCAATCGTTTACACAGAACTGGATCGGCATGAATGTATGGCAACACAATAAACCCTTTTTTCACCAACACTTCAGCTGCCTTTAAAGTTTCTATTGGGTCTGGCAACAAATATTTAGGGTCAGGATGAATCTCTAATTTCAACCAATTTGTTTCTAATGCTTCCCTTGCTAATTCAGCAGCAAAAATTGCTTCTTTTGCGGTTCTTACGCCAGAAGTATTTGGTAATAAATTAAACTGCGGATGATTCAGGTGTGATAAAATATCATCCTCTTTGTTCTCTATATCAACTCTTCTAAGAGCAACAGTTACTAATTCTGATCCTGAAGCAACTAATGCTTCCTCCATCAATTGACTTGAGCTAAATTTTCCTGTCCCTGTAAATAATCTTGAGCTAAATTCTTTGTCTGCTATTTTTAACATTCTTTAAATATTTAAAAGGTTATGATTCCTGGTAAATTTGTTATTCCAAAACGTAGAAATAAAAACAAGATCCTCTTTCCTTTATTTTTTATTATTTGCATCATTTAATTACACTATTTTACTTGGGTAAATTTTTATAGTAAAATATAGCAAACCTAGCTAATACCTTAGCTTTAGGCGTCTAAATTCATTATTGATCATTTCTTTCAAAGCTTATTTATTTCTATCAGCTTTTTTGGCAATAATGACATCCATAGTTTAACTTTTATTAAGTGCATCTAATTTAAAACTTTTACGGCCTATCGTTTTAATCAAGGCTGTTGTGAGTGTAAAATCATTGGTTAATAAACCAGAAACAGCAATTCCAAAAACACCTGTATCTAAGAGAGCATCTACATCATAAACATCAATACCTCCAATCGCAATTATTGGTGTTTCACTTAATAAATAAGAATGTTTTAGTTCACTTAATATTTCTTGGTAGCCATCTAAACCTAATACGGGGCTTAAATTCTTTTTAGTTTCCGTAAATTTAAAAGGCCCTAAACCAATATAATTAGCTTGCTGTCCAATTAATCGTTCTATATCCTTTAATGTATTTGCCGTACCTCCAATAATTGCATCCTTACCTAATATAGAGCGAGCTTCTGAAATGTACATATCTGTGCTTCCTAAATGTACACCGTGAGCATCAATTTCATTTGCAATGGCAACATTGTCATTAATAATTAAAATCACATCATATAAATCGCAAATAATTTTAACTTCTTTCGCAATTTCTAAATACTCTTCGTCCGATTTATTTTTAACTCTTAACTGCACCCATTTAACCCCAGAAATGCATGCTTCTCTTGCACAATCAATATGAGAAAGCGTTGTAGTTTCTTGTGTTATATATTGTAATTTTTCAATCATAATTTGTGTGATCCAAGTAGATTAGTAGAGCTATTTAAAAATTTGTACATGTAAGATTTACTTCTTAAACATGACTTAATGATTGGATATCCTTTCGCTAAGTTTGATGCTAAAGCCGATGAGAAAACACAGCCTGAACCGTGTTTTTCATATCGCACTTTTACATTGGGATTAAAAGAGAAAACGCTTTCATTATAGTAGAAATAATCTTTCCCTTTTCTTAATGGATTATGACCTCCTTTTAAGTAAACATTTGTTAATTGAGCTAATTGTTCTGCTCCATTTTCAGGGTCGTTATTTTCTGAAAGTTTTTTTATTTCATTCCAATTTGGTGTTATGATATAAATATCTTTTAGTACTTCATCTAATGCAGTTAAATCATGATTAAAATCAAAACCTGCACTCGCAGATAAAATTGGGTCCCAAATAATTTTTGGTTTTTCGTTATAAGAGTTTATTATTTTTATTATTTTTTTTAAAAATTCTAATGATGAAATCAAGCCAACTTTAACAAACTTAAATTGATGAGCTTTTAATAGAATATCCATTTGAGCAAACACTTCATCTTCTTCAATCCAATTTACAGCGATAAATTCCTTTTCATTCTGAATAGTATTTGCTGTACAAACGGCAAATGCAGCACATTTATTAGCCTCTATCGTTTTCACATCCGCCAACAAACCTGCACCTCCAGAAGGATCAAAACCTGCGATAGTTAATATTTTAACTCTTTTTTTACTCATACTTATTCCAAACAGAGCCTAAAAAGGCACCCCCATCAAAACCTAATTCTAAAACCTCTAAATAATTCTCTTCGGTTAACCCTCCTAGAGCAATCACTTTAGTTTTTCTATCTTTTGCTAAGAACTCTTTTAATTCTAGTTTATCAAAATTTGCTTTATAGCCCTCTTTCGAAATACTATCGAATATTGGGCTTAAAAAACAATATACTTTAGCGCTCAAATTTTCAGTTGTCGTTCTCAATGCCTCTCTCTTTTCAAAATCCTCAACATCTTCAAAAGAATGGCAAGATTGTTTTCCCGATTCATGGATAATCGTTTTGGTTTGAACCTCAACAGTTAATTCTGAAAACAACATGGCAATTTCCTTCTTATTCCAATTTGGCTTTCGCAAATGAAACAAGTCCCAGTTTCCAGAACTCATTTCATTATTTATGATTGAAGCTTCGTTCTCTAATTTAGCTGAGTATGAAAAAAGAATTTTCATTTTACACAAATCAAAAAACTCAATTCCATTAACTCGCTAAAAGTTTTTGTACTCTTAGTAAGGATATTAAATACAAAATCTAAAACTCTCATTGCTAAAGATAAACTTCACTTCCTTTTTCGGCAAACTCCTTCGATTTCTCTTTCATTCCAGCTTCCAATGCCGCATTTTCATCAAGTTCTTGCTTTGCTGCAAAATCTCTAACTTCTTGTGAAATTTTCATTGAACAGAAATGAGGTCCACACATAGAGCAAAAGTGAGCAACTTTAGCCCCTTCTGCAGGTAAAGTTTCATCATGAAATTCTCTTGCGGTATCTGGATCTAGAGCCAAGTTAAACTGGTCGTTCCACCTAAACTCGAAACGAGCTTTACTCAATGCGTTATCTCTAATTTGAGCCCCAGGATGTCCTTTTGCCAAATCGGCAGCATGGGCAGCTAATTTATAGGTGATTACACCAGTCTTCACATCATCTCTATCTGGCAATCCTAAGTGCTCTTTTGGTGTTACATAGCATAACATTGCACAACCGTACCAACCAATTTGAGCCGCTCCAATTGCAGAAGTTATATGATCATAACCTGGAGCAATATCTGTTGTTAAAGGCCCTAAAGTATAAAATGGAGCTTCAAAGCATTCTTGTAATTGCAAATCCATATTTTCTTTAATCATGTGCATTGGCACATGCCCAGGACCTTCGATCATTACTTGAATATCGTGTGCCCAAGCTATTTTAGTTAACTCTCCTAATGTTTTTAATTCAGCAAATTGCGCCTCATCATTAGCATCAGCTATACTTCCAGGTCTTAATCCATCCCCTAAAGAAAAAGCGACATCATAAG
>CAJWVX010000140.1 GCA_913048175.1 uncultured Flavobacteriales bacterium
TTGAAAAATTTCCGAAAATATAATTGTATTTAATTCGCTTTGTTGATCCATCTGCTTCAATTACTTCACTAGGTTTTAAAGTAAGCGTTCTAAGGTGTTCAGTGGAAGAAGAAGTACAATTTGTACAAGTGTTGTTTCTCCAAGTTTCTGATTTCCATGTTAACTCCACCTTATCTTGTGTAGTGTTAGTATAGCGGAATAAGACTAGAAGTTGTTTTCTTCCATTATCCGGTGTGCAAATAGCTTCACGGTATTCGATCGTTATCCCCTGAAAATTAGAATACTGTTTCCAAAAGTTGTCAGAGCTATCTTGAGCAAAAAACGATTGAGTGAGTAATAAGAGAATAGAAACGTTTAAATACTTCATAATTAATTAGATTGTTTTATAACAAGTCGTATAAAAATAGTTTTTAGTTGCCTAGATTCAAAGTAATTTAAATTTTTGTTAAATTTTGAAAGAATTATTTGTTTTGCGTTAAATAATCACTTTAACGGCAAGTATTTTCTTTTATGGGTAGGAGATGAGATTTCTCATTAAGAAATTAGGTAAATATTGGCAAGGATTACATTGTCATACCTCGGAGAGCTTTATGCTTAATAAACAGCAACTTCTTTTCATTTTTTATGATAAACTAAACAACTCTTTTGTTATTTTTACGATCCTTAAAAGCATTATGCCTAACTATCCAAACTCAATAAAATCTAAGTTACCTAAAGTAGGAACAACCATTTTTTCAACAATGAGTCAATTGGCCCATGAAAATCAAGCGATTAATCTTTCACAGGGGTTTCCAGATTTTGAAACTTCTCAAGAATTGATTGGGTTGGTGAATGAGGCCATGAAAAATGGCTTAAACCAATATGCTCCTATGCCTGGAGTAATGCCTTTAAGAGAACAAATTGCAATTAAAACAGCGAACCTTTATGGGGCAGAATATAACCCAGAATCAGAAGTAACTATAACATCTGGTGCTACTCAGGCTATTTACACTGCAATTGCTGCAACTATTACAGAAGGAGATGAAGTAATAATTTTTACTCCAGCTTACGATTGTTATCAGCCTGCAATTGAATTAAATGGTGGAAGAACAGTTTTTGTTCAAATGCATGCTCCAGATTATAGGGTAAATTGGGATCAAGTTAAAAAATTGATAACCCAACGAACAAAAATGATTATCATTAATACTCCACATAATCCTACGGGAACAGTGTTAGAGAATGAAGATATGTTGGCTCTGGAAAAGATTGTTTCGGATACAGATATTTTACTAATTAGTGATGAAGTTTACGAGCATATTATTTTTGATGGTAAACAACATCAAAGTGTTTCTAAATACCCTGGTTTGGCTGAACGATCATTTATTGTTTCTTCTTTCGGAAAAACGTTTCATAATACAGGTTGGAAAATGGGGTATTGCCTAGCTCCAAAAAACCTGATGGTTGAGTTTAGAAAAGCACATCAGTTTATTGTTTTTGCTGTAAATACTCCAGTACAGTACGCTTTAGCAGAATACTTAAAAAATGAAAATAATTATTTGAATTTAAGTTCTTTTTATCAAGGGAAAAGAGATTTGTTTACTTCTTTAATTAGAGATTCGCGTTTTGAAACTTTACCTTCTTCTGGCACTTATTTTCAGTTGTTAAGTTATAAAGGAATATCTGATAAGGAAGATACTGATTTTGCTATTGAATTAACTGAAAAGTATAAAATTGCATCGATTCCTGTTTCTGTTTTTTATCATCAAAAAGTAGATGAAAAGATATTGCGTTTTTGTGTCGCTAAAAAAGAAGAAACTTTACATCAAGCGGCTAAAATCATCAATTCAATATAGCTGTTAATATCTTTATCGTTTAATTCTCATCATTTTTTTTATCTTAGATTTTAATAAAATCTGAGGATGAAGAATATAATCATAGTTATAATCGTTGTTGTTTCCGTTTTTGGATGTGAAAACATATTTGCATCTCTTATTAGCAAGAGAGACTCTGCAAAAAGTGATGCCTACTATTTTGTTTCTAATCGAGAAAACACGAATGGTAATTACACGATGTATAAAGCCAGAACAAATCACAGTGGAATTTCATCTTGTCTTTTAAAAGGAAATTTCGAAGTAGAAGGTTTCGGGCACATGAGGAAAGCAGAAATTGCGGTTTATAACATTTCTAATGATGAATTAGTTGGCATATATAATACGAATTCAATTACTGGAAATTACTTAGTTATATTAGCTCCAAATGTTAAATATGAGTTTGTAATTAATGCTTATGGTTATGCTCCTATTAAAAGGGTTGTAGAAGTTCCAAGTTTTGCAAGTACAAATGTTTTAGAAGATGTATCTGCCCAAAAAATAGTAATCAAAATGGATGGGAATAATGTTGATTTTAGTTTAAATACTTGGATTGTTGAAGATAAGGAGCCTACATTGTTTTTGTTAACAGTCTATAATGAAGAGGACGAAGATGAGCATCATGTAGAATTGTATCAACCTTCCGGGAATGACTTTTCAAATACTTCTGATAAAGATAGAAGAAGGTTAAAAGAAACAGATTTTGGAAATATTGATGAGTTGATAAAATCTCAAGCTCAATCTGAAAGTAAAAAACCCGAATTAGCAGAAAAGGCATTCTTGAAAAAAGAATACAGAGCAACAATAGAACTGTATTCTCAACTGTTGAGACTAGATGGAGATGATCCTATATATAATTATAGAAAAGGAGTTGCTCTTTTTCATACCAACCAAAACAAGTTAAGGGCTTTGCCATTTCTTAAAAAAGCAGCTGTTTCTGATAAAACACCCTATGATGTTTATTATTTGATGGGGAGGTCATATCATTTATGGTCAGATTTTTCAAAAGCCCAAGTGTCATATAATAATTTTAAATCTAAGGCTACATCTAAAGAGCTAGAAGCCTTAAATATTTTGAGGTTGATTGAGAATTGCATTCATGGAAAACAATTAATGACAGCGCAACTGGATATGCAAATTGTAAACAAAACTCCTTTTGATATTGAGAAGCTACCCAAAGGTTACCCTTCAGTTTTAGTTGAAGATAAATTACAGAAAAAGACTTCTTCCTTCATTTCGCCAATTGATGCTAAGAAAAAAGAAAAGATGTTGATGTTTAAGACAGAACAAAATGAAATGATTCAAACAAGCTATGGTTTAGATGCAAATAATAAGAGAGACCTTTTTTCAAATAAGTTGACGGGAGGAGATAAATGGGGAATTCCAAAGTCGCTGGGCGATAATATAAATACCACTTTTGATGAAGATTACGCTTATGTGTCATTGGATGGTAGAACGTTATATTTTTCTTCAAAAGGGCATAACAGTATTGGAGGGTATGATATTTTTATCTCAAAAAGAAAATCTGTAACATCCCCTTGGGAAAAGCCAAAGAATATTGGATATCCCATCAATTCTCCTTACGATGACATTTTATTTATGCCTGACTTAACTGGTGAGTTGGCTTATTTTTCTTCAAACAGAAGAAGTCCAACAGGAGGGTATAACTTTTATGAAATAAAGATTCCTAAACCACCTTTACCTCTTACTATAATTAAAGGTCATTTTATGACAACCGATTCAATTCCAAATTTTGTAGCTTCAATCGCTGTTTACAATACTAATAATCAAGAAATTGTAGGGATTTATAACACTAATGCAAACAATGGAAACTTTTTAATGGCTTTAATGCCTGGTATTAAATATGAAATTGCATTAGAATGTGATGGTTTTAAAGAACATACAGCATTTATTACTGTTCCTGAGCAAACAGAACTTTTTGCTTTACGCCAGAATATTCGTTTAAAAAAAGAGAACTCTTTCGAGATTTTAAAAATTGATAATTTCTTTACAAAACAAGAAGCTGAAACAGCTCCTGAATACACATTATCAAAAAAAGATTTTCCTGAACCTGAAAAGGAATCAAAATCAAGATCAACATTAGCTCAATTGCAATCGAGAATTAGAAAACCTAATGCAGAGCAGCAAAAAGTTTTAGCAAATGCCGAGCAATTATTTATTAATAAACAGTATTTAAAAGCTGCTAAGGAGTTTGGTAAAGTTTCACCTTTAGCAGATTTTGATAATAAGGAAAGCTACTATTATGGAAAGGCGCTTTTTAATGTGTCTAGAGATTACGAAACAATATTAAAATATTTAGAGCAAGCAGGCCTGGATAAAAATACACCTTACGATGTTTTTTATATGTTGGGTAAAACAAACCATTATGCCTATCGATTTCAGCGTGCAGTAAATGCCTATAATAAGTATCAGGAGTTTGCAACAGAAAAGGAGATTGAAATAAAAGATATTCTGAACGAAATAAGTTTATCTAAATTTGGAAAGAAACAGGTAAACTCCCCCAAACCTATTGAAGTGATTTCTAAAAAGGAATTTAAACAGGAACACTTACACTCAATATATAGGTCATTAGAACTTTCGTCTAAATTTTTATTGGCTCCTGATGATATGGTAACTGCAAAGGATAAAAAGGAAGGTTTTAAGCCTACAATGTATTTAAACGCATCTAAAAATTTAATTTATTATGCGAGTTACGGAAGTGATGGGTTAAGTGGTAAAGATATTTACGTTATGCGTAAATTGCCCAATAACAGTTGGACTACAGCTATTAATTTGGGAGATTTAATAAATACATCAGGAGATGAGGATTACCCTTATGTTACTGCTGATGGACAAATACTTTATTTTTGTTCTACCAAGCATGGAAGTATGGGAGGTTATGATATTTGTAAAGCAACTTGGAATAACCGAAAGGATAAATGGAATGCTCCTGTAAATATGGGAGCTCCTATTAATTCGCCTTTTGATGATTTGTTTTTTGTAGAATAACTTTTGCAATCTCTTTTGATAGGATCAGATTTGAATAAACCTTTGATTTGCCATCAAAATCAGGTGTGTTTTTTATATTTACACAATGAGCTTAAAAATAACCCCCATACAATCTGAATTACATTGGGAAAATGTTGATTTAAACTTAGAAATGTTTTCTACTAAAATTGAGGCTATTTCTGATAAAACAGATATTATTATCCTTCCAGAAATGTTTAATACTGGATTTTCTATGAAATCTGATGAGTTGTCAGAAGGCATGAATGGAAAGACAGTTTCTTGGATGACTACAGAGGCAAAAAAGTCAGCTGCAGTTATTGTTGGCAGTCTTATTATTAAAGAAGAGAATAAGTTCTATAATCGCTTAATTTGGGCTCAGCCTGATGGTGAAATTAAAACTTACGATAAACGCCATTTGTTTAGAATGGCTAATGAACACAATCATTTTTCATCAGGAGAAGAACGAATAATTATAGAATATAAAGGTTGGAAAATTTGTCCGTTAGTTTGTTATGATTTACGTTTCCCAGTTTGGTCTAGAAACTCCTCTTTTTGTCATTCTGAGCCTGTCGAAGGACAAAAAAACTTACAACCAGTTTACGACATTCTAATCTATATTGCCAATTGGCCAGCAGCACGAAAAGCCCCTTGGAGTAAATTGTTAGAAGCAAGAGCGATAGAAAATCAATGTTATGTTGTTGGAGTTAACCGTGTTGGAGAAGATGGGAAAGGTTTTTCCTACAGTGGAAATTCAGCAATCATAAACCCAAAAGGAGAACCAATTTTTACTACTCCTGAAAACGAAAATTGTACAGAATCCATAAATATATCTTTAAAAGAACTGAATGTTTTTCGAAAAGTTTTTCCTGTAGGAATGGATGCAGATGAGTTTGACATAATCCAGTAATTACCTTCAAAAAGGGATTTCTAAATAAAAAAGGATCTATACGGGTTTAATTATCTATTTATATTTATCTTCACAAGATAATGAAAATCTCAATTTTTATTTTTTTATTTTCGTTTTTCAATCAAAGTTCAATTGGTCAGAATATAAGGTATAGCCCTTACTGTCGAACTACAACGGATTCTTTTAATATTTTAAAAGCATATAAGGAAAAGGAGAAGGTTGAATTAGATGGACAGGAAAAGAAATACCAAAAAGATTATAAAGAAATTTATGATAATATTTATTCTGGACTAAAATTAAAAATAACAGGTAATCACTATTTATTTGATGAAGAATTATCAGAGTATTTTAATTATATATTCAATGAGATTTGTACTTCTAACCCAGGATTAGACTGTTCAGGTATAAGTCTTTACATTGCAAGTTATCCATATGAGAATGCTACGTGCTATAGTGAAGGAACTATAGTTTTTAATTTAGGATTATACCGAAAACTGAAAACTGAAAGTCAAATAGCTTTTATATTATGTCATGAATTGGCCCATTATTTTTTGAAACACGGTCATAATTCAATTAATGAATATGTTGAGATTAAGAATTCAGATTCTTATAAGACCGAATTAAAAGAAATAAATAAAACTAAATATAACAGAAGGTCAAGAGCTTTAAAACTCCTTAAAGATATAACTTATGATGATCGTTATCACAGTAGGAATAATGAGTTGTCTGCAGATTCTTTAGGGTTATGTTTTTTAACCAACACTAAATATAGTTTGGTCGATGGGATCTCTACATTGTTAATTTTGGATATTATTGATGGTGACAAGTATCAT
This sequence comes from uncultured Flavobacteriales bacterium, assembly GCA_913048175.1. Classification (GTDB taxonomy): domain Bacteria; phylum Bacteroidota; class Bacteroidia; order Flavobacteriales_E; family Vicingaceae. Next base: position 6,597 of record CAJWVX010000140.1, read on the forward strand.
AAAGAAATAGCTTATAATGATGCTTTTCATTTCGACTCTTACCCGTTTAAATCATATTTATTAGAAAAAGAAGCGTCAATTTTTGGAGAATCGATAGATTCGAAGAATCTTGATTTGGATTCATTAAAAACTCACCCTGACTGTCAAAAGAGATTTAGATTACTTTCTGAAAACTTAGTTAGTGAAACAGGAAGGGTTAGTTTTCTGCAAGAAGAAGATATCTTAATAAAGATTAAGAATAGAAGTGATTTTGAATTTATAAACTCCTTTTATGAAATGGATGATTATGGAAAAACGTTATACTTTTCTTTAAAACTAAATGAAGTTTATCCTAATAGCATCTATTTAAAAGAAATGGTTGGAAGATGTTTTTATCAACTATCGTTGGCTAGGGAAGGTTTTGAATTTAGTAAGTATGTTGAGTCGTCAACGCTAGATGATAATAGTTCTTATGAGAGGTTTTTAGTGTTTTTAAACAATTTAAGAAAACGTGATATAAATAATATTGGATTTTATTTTATGGAACGATACTGGAAAGATTTTCAAGAAAATGAAAATTATCTTTATCAATTAATATTGAATGCGTCTCGATTAGATGATTCTAAAAAATTAGAATTATATTCACAACAATATTTCAAACGTTACCCAGAGGGAAAAGAGGTAGTTTTTGTTCAGGAATTAATTAAGTTAAAAGTAGAAGAAAAATGAAAAAAATAGCCTCAGTGATTTTATTAATCACGTTAATCGGACAAATAGGATTTTCACAAACAACAGAATTGAGTGATGCACTTGAAGTAAAAGCAAAAAATTTTTCGCCAATACTATCAAATGGAGAAGTTAAGGGCTATTGCGTTTTTTATGAATTAGATAAAATAGATGAAAAGCAGAAACTATATAGGATTAGCTTTCTTGATAACGCATTAAAGATTGCTAGTTCTTCTGATTTTATGGAATCAAATGATCTTTCTTATGCTTCAACAAGCTTTAATGGAAAGTCCATTCTTATTCAATTTTTTGATGCTAAGAAAAAGAATATGGTATTAAGAAGGTTTACAGTAAGGGGGGAAGAAATTGCGAGAGAGGAACATGAGTTGGGCTCTCAAATGGAAACTATAATGTTGCAATATATGGCGAATAAGAGCATGAATCTCCCAGACATTTTATATTCTATTAAGAAGAAGGGCTATGTATATTATACTTATGAACCTAATGATTCTAAAGGACTTGGTATGCTTAAATCAAAGTATGCAATAAAGTACTTTCCTGAGGATGAGTCTGAAAAAGCATGGATAGTTACTGGTGAGTCAGAGTATAAGGGACTGGAATCAGCATCTTTTTTATTTGAGGCTAATGGCTTACTCGTGAATAATGTTGTAAGAAAGAAAAAAATGATAAGCAACAAAGGGATGGAAAATTTTATCCATGTTATTGATGTGAAAACAGGCAAAAAACTATTTGAAATTAAAACAGAATCAAAAAAATATAAGTCCCTAATTTATAAGGGATTAATTAATGCTGAAACTGGAAATATAGAGGTGTTTGGTACATATTATAATATTAAAGATGAAATGATGAAATCTTACAGTTTGGGTTTTGCAAATTTAATTTATAATAAGAAGGGAGAATTAATATCTGAAAAGTATAACTCTTGGAAGGAGGACGTAGTTAAGCTATTACCTGTAGGTAAAAAGGATAAAGTTGGAGAAGGGTATTATACTTTTGTCCATCAAATATTGAGGGATAATAATGATAATATTTTTATTATAGGAGAACAATATAAGCCAACTTTTACTGGATTTGATGCTAAAATTGCAGTTCAAGATCTTATGATTTTAAAACTGAATAAAGAATTTGAACTAGAAAGTGCTAGTATTTTTGAAAAGAATAAGACAATGATTGATCTGGGTAATATCGCAGCAACATCTAGTCCGGTAATAATGGGCTACATGATATATGCGTTTAATGGCTTTGATTTTTCTTTTTCTCAAGTAAATAATAAAACGGGAGAGATAAGTGTTATATATAGTGATGAGGGAAAGAATGTTCAAACTATAGGAACGATAACTCATAGAGATGGAAAGTTTGATGTCCGTAAAAAGTCTATTGACTCAAAATCTAAAAAGATAGCTGTTTTTAAAGCTAAATCAGGATCTGTACTTCTTTTTGAAAGATCTACTAGTGGACAAGGAGCAAGTTTAAGAGTAGAAAAACTCGATTAATATTTTAATTACTCATTAACAATCCAAGAGATATCATTATCCCAATTGGCTCTAATCTTAA
>CAJWVX010000141.1 GCA_913048175.1 uncultured Flavobacteriales bacterium
ATGAGTTTAGAAAAATGAGTATACACTATGTTTAAAACGAATTTTAGCGCAAAACGGATTGTGCATCGGTATTATGTTTAAACTACAAATACAGAGCTTCTTGTAAAAAAATAATTTAAATCAGTTTATTTCTTCCTAATATAAAGCGTCTTTTCAACTTTGGCAACGGTTTTTCCTAAAGTGTCTTTTATTAGGACAGTGTAACAAGGTTCGTATTTTTTTTGTTTGTTGGTGATGTCTTTTATTTTTTCAATTTGGGTTTTATCAAGCATAAATTCAGCAAAGACATGTCCTTTTCCCGGTCTAACAAAGTTGATCTTGGCAGATTTATCCCAAACGATATAATTCTTTCCTAATATTTTTAATAACATGAGCATATAAAATGGATCGGTCATAGCATAGAGTGATCCTCCAAAATGAGTTCCAACGATGTTTTTATTCCAAAATCTCATTTTCATTTCTATCTTAATGTAACGATAATCTGGAGAAATTTCTTTAACCCAAATGCCTGTTCCTAAAAAGGGAGGCCAAAAGTTTAAAAATGTTTGCATTAAGAATGTTTTCATATCTAAAGAAGTTAAAATCTATTTTTTTGTTCCATATAACTCTGCAAAATAATTGTAGCGCTTATCTCATCTACTAGCGCTTTATTTTTTCTAGCTTTCTTTTTTAATCCACTATCTATCATAGTCTGAAAAGCCATTTTGGATGTAAATCGCTCATCTATTCGAGCAATTTTTATGTCTTTAAATTTTCTACTCAAATGTTTTACAAAAGGTTCAATTATTTTTGCCGATTCTGATGGGTTATTTTGCAAATCTTTTGCTTCTCCAACTACAATACATTCTACTTCATTTTTACTGAAATAATCTTCTAAAAAGGCAATAATTTCGGTTGAGTGAACTGTAGTTAAGCCGCTAGCAATTATTTGCAATTCATCAGTTACAGCTATACCAACTCGTTTACTTCCATAATCTATCGCTATAACTCTTGCCATTGTTTTTTGTATTAGAGAATAGAGCTTAGATTTTAGAAAAAAGACGATTAGCTAATAATATCTCTTTTCTATTCTCTAAGTTCTCTTTTCTTATGGTTATCTTTGTGTTAAAATATCAAATAATGGAGGCAAAGTTAAATAAAATAGAGGAAGCGATTGAAGACATTAAGGCCGGAAAGGTAATTATTGTTGTTGATGATGAAGATAGAGAGAATGAAGGAGACTTTCTTGCCGCAGCAAGATCAGTTACTCCAGAGATGATAAACTTTATGGCCACTCATGGTAGAGGTTTAATTTGTGCTCCTTTAGTAGAGGATTTGTGTGAAGATTTGGGCTTAGATTTAATGGTTCAATCTAACAACGCAGCATATGAAACTCCTTTTACTGTTTCTGTTGATTTAGTAGGGCATGGTTGTACAACCGGAATTTCTGCAGCGGATAGAGCTAAAACAGTGCTGGCTTTAATTGATCCTGAAATAAAAAATGAAGAATTAGGTAAACCAGGTCATATATTTCCTCTAAAAGCAAAAAGAGGTGGAGTTTTACGTAGAGCAGGACATACTGAGGCAGCTATTGATTTAGCACGTTTAGCAGGGTTTGAACCAGCGGGAGTAATCGTTGAGATTATGAATGAAGACGGAACAATGGCTCGTTTACCTGAGCTAATGAAAATTGCAGAAAGATTTGATTTGAAGATCGTCTCAATAAAAGATTTGATTGCATACCGTTTAAAGAATGAAACTTTAATTACTAGAGAGGTTAGTGTTAAATTGCCTACTGAATTAGGAAATTTCGATTTAGTGGCCTATCAACAGACTACCAATGAAATGGATCATTTGGCTTTAGTTAAAGGATCTTGGGATAAGGATGAGCCAATTTTAGTTCGGATGCATTCTTCTTGTATGACAGGAGATATTTTTGGTTCTTGCAGATGTGATTGTGGACCCCAACTTCAAAAATCAATGAAAATGATTGAGAAAGAAGGTAAAGGTGTTATAGTCTATCTGAATCAAGAGGGAAGAGGAATTGGTTTAATAAATAAATTAAAAGCCTATAAATTACAAGAGGAAGGAAGAGATACTGTAGAAGCAAATGAAGAATTAGGGTTTAAAGCAGATCAGAGAGATTATGGAATTGGTGCACAAATACTAAGAGAGTTAGGTGTTTCTAAAATTAGATTAATGAGTAATAATCCTAAGAAGAGAACTGGTCTTATTAGTTATGGGTTAGAAATAGTTGAAAATGTTCAGATTGAAATAGAATCAAACGAGCATAATAAATTATATTTAGAAACTAAGCGTGATAAAATGGGTCATTCACTTAAAATAAAATAACCAAAAAAATAGAGAATAGCCTGTTAGAAATAAAACTGATTGTTGTCTCAAAAAATAAAAAAGTAGAGTATAAGTCTTTTATCTTGTCTCTAATATCTAAAATATAAGGAATGGGTAGAGCATTTGAATTTAGGAAAGCCAGAAAAATGAAACGTTGGGGTAAAATGGCCAAAACGTTTTCTAGAATAGGTAAGGATATTGTAATGGCTATTAAAGATGGTGGTCCAGATCCTGAGAGTAATTCGCGTTTAAGAGCTGTAATGCAAAATGCTAAGGCTGCTAATATGCCCAAGGATAATGTTGATAGAGCTATTAAAAAAGCAAAAGACAAGGATACTAGTAATTACAAGGAAGTTATATTTGAAGGGCGTGCTCCTCATGGTATTGCAGTATTGGTTGAGTGTGCAACTGATAATAATAATAGATCTGTAGCCAATATTAGACACTGTTTTAGTAAGAAGAATGGTGCTTTAGGCACTGCTGGTTCTGTAGAGTTTATGTTTGATCATACTTGCAATTTTAGAATTGTAAATGACGGAACAGATCCTGAAGAATTAGAATTAGAATTAATTGATTACGGGGCTGAAGAGGTTTTTGTTGATGATGATGGAATAATAATTTATGCACCTTTTGAAAGTTTTGGATCTATCCAAAAGTATTTTGAAGATAACGGTAAAGAGATTGTTTCTTCTGGATTTGAAAGAATTCCTCAAGTGTTAACAAAATTAACTACAGAACAAAGAGAAGACGTAGATAAAATGTTAGAAATGCTTGAAGAAGATGAGGATACACAAAACGTATATCATAGTATGGATGAAACCGAAGAAGCTTAGATATTACATTTAGTATTGATGAAATAAAAAGGAAGAGTTTGTTCTCGTCCTTTTTTTATTGCTTGATTATTTTTTGATAAAAACTTCGGTTGTGTGTTTCTACTTTTAAAATATAGATTCCAGTATTAAAAGAAGTGAGATTTATTTTTTCTAAATTTTTAGAATTTTCATAAATTGTTTTCCCAGTAATGTCAATTAATTTAATTTTTTTAACATTATCTATTTGGTCAATATATAATAAACCAGAAGTAGGGTTAGGGTAAATATTCAATGCTATATTGTTACTTGTTTCTGTATTAATATTTACTGTTGTATTGCTGTAGCACTCACTTGTATCTTGATAATAACTAAAAACCATATTACCGTTTACCTTTTTATTACAAGTTAAAAAACTGTATTGATGATTAATTGGATTAATCATATCATCTGATTGAAAAAATAGAGAAGCATTTGGACCAATTCCTTCAATAAAAGTTAAGTTTTCAGTAACTAATCCATTTCCGAAAGAGTAGTCCAATAAAATTCTTTTTCTACCATTTATAGTATCGACATTAATAACATTTGCAGTAGTAGGGTTTGAAAAATATTTCACCACGAAAGTGTCACCAATAGCTAGGTTTAAATCCATAATTAAATACTCTGTTGTATCCGCTACACTTTTGTACCAAGCTTGTGTATTGTTTGTATCTTGTCTAATATGTCCTACTAACATAAATTGAGAGCTATCTTGATTTTTATAATAAACATTATTATAACTCATAGTTTTTGCAGTTGTATCTCCATTAATTAGAATTAAATCTATTGAATTTTGTGAAGATCCTTCATGTACTAAAGAATATATTGTACTTGTTCCAGAAGTATGTATTGGCAAAACAAAAGGGGGTGGGCAATTAATAATTTGTGGAGTATTGTAATTACTATTAACACCAGTACCCAAATTATGGTTACCATTATTTCCCCAAACATATAATTCTCCATTGTTATTAAGGCTCATTCCGCTGTATCCTCCATTATAAATAGAGCTAGTATTACTTAATAGAGAAATTTGTACAGGAGCAGAAATAGTCCAAGTATTGTTTCCTTGAGCTAATTGACCATCAAAATTGAAGCCCCAACCCCATGAAGTACTATCTATTTTCATAGCATATGTGTGAGAATTTCCTGCATCAACGTTTATCCAATTAGAACCAGTACCTATTTGTTCAGGAATAGGGTGGTAACCTGAGGTAGTACCTAACCCCAATCTACTTTCATCGTTTCTTCCCCAACCCCAAAGAGTATTGTTGTTTTTTATTGCAAAAGAGTAATCACCACCAACAGTAATTGTTAACCAATCTGAATCAGATCCAACTTGAGTAGGAACTAATTTATTAGAGTTATCGTTAAAAAAACCTAATTGATAATAATTGTTTCTTCCCCAAGACCATAGTGTACCGTTAGTTTTAATAGCCAAACAATGTTGACTTCCAGTAGCAATTTTATCCCAATCTGAATCAGTTCCAACTTGTGTAGGGATAATAGTATCTGTTATTGAATTAATTCCTAACTGACCATATTGATTATTTCCCCACGCCCAGAGAGTCCCATTTGTTTTTAGAGCAATAGTGTGATGAGGTCCAACTGAGACATCTTTCCAGTTTGTGTCTGAGCCAATTTGGCTTGGTGAATTTAATGATGTAGTAGAGTTCTGTCCTAATTGTCCGTATGTATTTAATCCCCAAGACCAAATACTTCCTTCTGTTTTAATTGCGATAGAGTGTCTACCTCCAGTTCCATCAGCAATTACGCTATTTTCACCAACAGCTACTTTCTTCCAGTTGTTTTCAAAACCAATTTGTGTAGCAGTAGTACTTGGAGAATTTGTTCCTGTACCAAGTTGACCACTATTGTTCCACCCCCACATCCATAAAGTCCCGTTAGTTTTTATTCCTCCAGAACATGTTAAGCCTGGTGATACAGATTTCCAACATTGTGCTATAATAGTATTACTAATAATTATTAAGACTATAAGTGTGTAAAGTTTTTTCATAATGTAAATCTATTGAAAATCAATTACTTATATTATTTTTTGGAGTATTTCTTTGTTGTAAAGTTATTCTTAGATAAAATGTTAGAGATGCTAGAAGAAGATGGGGATACGCAAAACGTATATCATAGTATGGATGAAAGCGAAGTAGCTTAGATATTACCTTTAATATTGATGAAATAAAAAGGAAGAGAACAAACTCTTCCTTTTTTTATTGTTTAGATATTCCTCATTAAATATTTGGTTTTCAGTATATTCATATAATATTATAAAAAAACCTTTTATTATGAATAAGTATTTAATTCTTCTAGTAATTTCATTTATAGGTTTAACATCAAGTGCACAATGGAGAAATATAACACCACTTCCCACTGAGTTATATGATTTAACATTTACCGATAAATATACAGGATATGCTACAGGACAATCAGGAGCAATAGGGAATTGTAGTGGCTACGAACTTTCTTTATTTAGAACAATTGATGCTGGTGAAAACTGGATTCGTATGAAGACTGGTACTACAGGGCAAATTAGGTCTATTCATTTTGCAACTCAACTAATTGGTTGGACAGCTGGAGCTTCTTCAGAAATACTTAAAACAACGGATGATGGTGCAACTTGGACTCAAGTTAGTTCTGGAGTGGGTTCAGGTTACAATGATATTTGGTTTAGAGATGTAAACAATGGATTTGTTTTGGGATATAATGGAATGTTACGAAATTCTACAAATGGCGGAATCACATGGCAAACTATTGCAAGTGGAGTTTCTACTACGTTAAAAAGAATCTACTTTTATGATAATAACTTAGGATTTATAGTTTGTTCTGATGGGAAGTTATTAAAAACAACTAATGGAGGAACTAACTGTTCTATAGTAAATTCATGAGCAACTTTTGGGATAGATATTTTTTTGACAAGTGCAACAACTGGATATTATATGGCATCTGAAAGTGGTACAAATTATTTGTATAAAACTACTGATGCTGGTGTAAGTTGGGTTTTATTACCAATTGGATATAGTTCTTTAAAGAAACTGTTTTTTACTAGTGAAGATATAGGATACATAATTACTTGGGGAGCTGGAGTATTAAAAACTATTGATGGCGGCTTAACTTGGAATCAGACTATGACTATGAATGGATCTGATGATATTTGGTCGGGTATTTATTTTACAGATGATAACACAGGATATATTAGTGGTAGAAAAGGAAGAATTAATAAGACTATTGACGGTGGTGTTAAATGGGAGAGTGTGATGGCTGCATTTACAAATGATCTTAAAACTGTTTCAACACCTCAAAAAGATACTGCTTATATTGGTGATATTGATGGTAAAATCTTTAGGACAGAGAATGGCGGTATTACCTTTAAACAACAATTATCCTATCAATTAACAAACGTACAAAAAATTCATTTTTTAAAAACCAATACTGGATTTGCAGCAGGAAATGATGGTTTGATTATAAAAACTAAAGATGGCGGTAAAAATTGGATGACAAAATCTACAAATACATCTCAATGGGTTACAGATTTGAGTTTTGTAACAGGTCAGATTGGGTTTGCATCTGCCTTTGGAGAGAATATCTTTAGGACTACGGATTCAGGGGAGACTTTGGATTCTATACCAACAGGGTTTGATGAGTTTTATACCAATATTTGGTTTAATAATATAGATACAGTGTATATACTCAGTGGGCAGAGAGTTTTAAGAACATTTGATGGAGGAATGAATTGGATTGATTGCACTCCAAATGTTACTGGAGTATTTATAGATATAGGCTTTTCAAATAATAGAATTGGTTTTATAGTTGGAAGTGGCAAAATGTTAATTACTAGAGATTATGGAGTAAGTTGGGAGATTCAAACAACTTTCTCAGGATCAATTAACAAAATGGATATAATTAATGATACTCTAGCTTTTTTTACATACAACAATGACCAAGGAATTACTTTAGATAGCTTTAATAATGTTTATGATGAAAATAACAGCTTGCTTATTTAATCTAGGAGGAATGAATGGTATAGATATGTTGAATGGAGGTGTTTACGGATATGCTGTTGGTGGAATTTCGGGTATAGCACATCAAACTGAAAACACTGAAATTATAGCAAGTATTATTTCTGAAACAGGGAGTTTTTGTCCTGGTTCTACAATTTTTGTTGGGTTTTTAGGTAAAGGGTTTTTTAATACTGGAAATGTTTTTACTGCTGAGTTGAGTGACGCTTCAGGAAGTTTTTCAAGTCCAACTTCTATCGGAACAGTTGATTTATATGCTGTAACAATTTATAAAGCTGGAATTATAACAGCAACTATTCCAGGAGGAATTCCTTCTGGTAGTGGTTATCGAATACGAGTTTTAGCCTCGAACCCTAGTATTATTAGTCCAGATAATGGTTTTGATATATCTATAAATTCTTTACAAACACCTACGATTAGTTTAGTGGGTTCCTCAGCTCTGTGTGGACAGAAAACTGTTAATTTATCTACATTATCATTTGCGGAGGGTCTGAGTCCAATTTATCATTGGTTAGTTAACGGAGTTGATATAGGTTTGAATGCAGAATATTTTGTTTCAGACTCGTTACAAGATGGTGATACGGTTAACGTTTATATGATGTCATCTTTAACTTGTGTTATTATCGATAGTGCAATTTCAAACATTTATGTTGTTAATTACTCTGATTCTTTAACAGTGGATTTGGTTTCTGATACAACCATTTGTGAAGGGGATTGTTTGATTCTTAATCCATTGGTAAATTATGGCGTACATCAGTTAATTGGTCCAATTCTTATGGCTTAAATGATTCTACAATTCTAAATCCAACAGTTTGTGGAATTGCCAATACAAGTTATTCCGTTTTTGTTACAGATACAAATTCTTGTTCAATATCTGATAGTATAAATATCTGGGTTAATTCAACTCCAATGATTCCAACAATTGTATTTAGTGGTTCTGTTTTAAGTTCAAGCAGTAGTGATAATTATCAGTGGTTTTTTAATGGAGATTCTATTTTAAATGCCAATACTATAAATTATATTCCATTACAATCGGGTGGTTATTCTGTTCAAATTACAGATGGATTAGGTTGTAGCTCAATTTCGGCAGAAATGAATGTTGTAATTACTAATGTTGAGTATCATTCTAACCCATTTAAGAATATCCAGCCTAATCCATTTAAAGAATCGACAACAATTTTATTCGGTGAAAATGTAAAAGGAGAATATGAACTATTAATATATGATATTGTTGTTAAAGAAGTATTTCGGTTAAATAATATTACAGAAAATAAAGTAGTTATAAATAAAGAAGATATTGATAAAGGATTGTTCTTAATTTATTCAATACAAAGAATTAGGCTTAATAGACAAAAAAGAGGCTACTGATTTTGTATAATTAAACCTTGAGAAAAGCATCAATAAACTTTATTTTTCTTTCCATAGATAGGCCATTATGATTTCTAAGTTTGTTCTTTAAATCTGCAAAATGACCATCAATTGCGTTGGTTGTATTTGGGATATTTAATTCGATATAATCATACCAAGTAAACAACCATGGTAAATTGCTTTTGAGGCTTCTGTAAGCACTCCTGATTCGTTTATGGGTGTAATAACTTCTTCCTGTTTCAGTATTTGTAG